>CAZQGA010000286.1:0-3213 GCA_964592735.1 uncultured Chromatiaceae bacterium
AAGATCGGAAGTTTTCAGCCTTAACTCAACCGTCCGTGGAAATGGGGTAGAACCCAATTGCCAGCCTGGCGATAGCGCAATCGACACCGATACCGGGGAGGTCAGGGGTGAGCTCGTCACACTCTATGCGCCGTTGCCCCCCGCCGAGTATCAAGCCCTGCGTGGTCGCTTTCTCATCGATAAGAAGGCTCAAAAGAAGCTTGGCGCCACCTTGCCGGAAAGATTGCTCGATGCGCTCAGCGTGGACACCGGCGACTTGCGCAAGCTCGGCTGGAGTCAGCCGCCGGCCGCACGCAAGGTAAGTTATTTGCGACCGCTTGATGCACTACGGCCGAAGCCCGCCATTCGCTGGACGCAGGCGCGCGGGGCCACATCCGTCAATTTCATCCTTAGCGGCAAGCCGCTGCCGCGTGTGGAAGACAGCCTGCGCATCGGCGAACTGATGCGTATCGCCACCATGGGTCAGTGCAAGCGCGTGTTCGGTGAGGGCAATATCCCACCGATTTTTTCCGGGCACGATATGCCAGAGGGCAACCGCCACCGTCATGTTTTTTATCTGCCATGGGACAGCGACGGCGACGGCAAACTCGATCGCGTTCTTGTCTACGCACCCGATGGCATGGGCCACGCTGAGCAGAGCGCGCTCGTCAAGGTGCAAAGGCTGTGGGAGCCTGGCGGGTCGCAATGGCGCCTCGTTTTCGAGGGCAGCGGCGACCTCAATGTCGCTGTGCCGCTCACCCAACGCAGTTCCGTGTGGGAATCCGTCACTCCCTACCTGCACCCCTGGCACGTCAAGAAGCGGTTCAGCATAGAAGACCAGATTCGCCGGGAATGCCGGGAACGGGACATTCCCGATCCTCTCACTGTCCGGACCTTCGACGAAGTGGACATCGGGAGGGGCCGCAAGCGTCGCCCGATCCACTTCCACCGGTTCCGCAGTCGCCGTGGACTCAGACAAGCCGATCGATTCGGCAGCTTCTGGCGCCTGACATTTGCGGAGCCTGTCGCGGGGCCGCTGGCTCTGGGCTTCGGTTGTCATTACGGGCTTGGGTTGTTCAGGCCGATACCCTGAGCGGTACTGCGGCATGACCGTCCACGGATAACGGAGTGGGCTGCGAGCAGCCGTAGTGCCCGGTTCCGGGAAATTGCTCACGGTCTGGTCGCGGTAGACATCTGACAATCAGCCTGCAGATGAGGTTGACCGGCGGGCACCCGTGGGTCGCGGTCGCCCGGGTGAATTCGGCAGCGGGAGTTGGCCGCAAGCGGCTCGTGGTGCCCTACGTCGCCCACCGCCCGACGTAACGTCATTCAAGGGAGCGTGCTCCGTGACGGATGACACTGCGACTGTGGTTGCAGCCCAGCCTGAGCTGCCGATGCCTTTCCCGGTGCTGGGCAGCGATCTGCCATTGCTGCCCGCCCGGATGGTCAATGAATTCCAATACTGCCCGCGACTGGCCTACCTTGAGTGGGTTCAGGGCGAGTGGGCGGAATCCTCGGACACGATCGAAGGGCGACATGTCCACCGGCGGGTGGACAAGGCAAAGGGTGACCTGCCACCGCCGGACGAAGTTGGCGAGGGCGAACGACTCCATGCACGCTCGATCACGCTGTCGTCGACCCGCCTCGGCCTCATCGCCCGCATGGATCTCGTCGAGGGCAAGGGCGGCGGAAACCAGGTGGTGCCGGTCGACTACAAGCGTGGCAAGCGCCCACATGTGCCGCGCGGGGCGTATGACCCCGAACGCGTGCAGCTCTGTCTGCAGGGTCTGATCCTGGAAGAGCACGGCTACGCTTGTAAGGAGGGCGTTCTGTACTTTTCGGCGAGTCGCGAGCGGGTAACGGTTGTGTTCGACGACGAGCTGCGGGCGCTCACGAGAAACGCCATCGACGGACTCCGGCTGGTAGCCGTGGGCGGACAGATCCCGCCACCGCTGGAAGACAGCCCAAAGTGTGCGCGTTGCTCCCTGGTCGGAATCTGCCTGCCGGACGAAGTCAGGTACCTGCGGTCATCCGATTCCTCACCCCGTCCGCTGGCAATAACCCGTGACGATGCCTTGCCCCTCTATGTGCAGGCGCGTGGCGCCAAAGTTGCCAAGAAGGGCGAGACGCTGGAAATTTTCGTTAATGATGAAAAAGTGCAAACCGTACGCCTGATCGACGTCTCACAGCTCGTGCTGCTGGGGCAGGTATATGTCACGACTCCGACGCTGCATGAGCTTATGGCACGGGAAATCCCGATTTCATGGCATTCATTCGGAGGCTGGTTCATTGGCCACAGCATTGGCGTCGGCCATAAGAACGTCGAGATCCGTACGGCACAGTACCGTGCCAGCTTCGACGCTGGCTGGTGCCTGAGGGTTGCGCGGAGCCTCGTCGTGACCAAGATCCGCAACCAGCGCACATTGCTGCGCAGGAACTGGAAGGCCGCTGGCGATCCGGGAGAGCTTATGGACGGCTTTTTGCAGGATGTCCGTCGTGCCGAGAGAGCGCAGAGTCTGGCCGAGTTGCTTGGTGCCGAAGGCCAGGCAGCAGCCCGCTACTTTTCGGCCTTTTCTGCCATGCTCAGGCGTGAGGACGATCAGTCATTGAAGTTTGATTTCACCACCCGCAACCGGCGGCCGCCAGCCGATCCTGTGAACGCAATGCTGTCGTACGCCTACGCACTACTGGTGCGTGCCTTGACCGTCACTTTGACGGCTGTCGGCTTCGATGCTTACCGGGGTTTCTATCACCAGCCTCGCTACGGGCGACCAGCCCTTGCTCTCGACATGATGGAAGCATTTCGTCCCCTGATCGCGGATTCGTGCGTTTTGCAGGCGATCAACAACGGAGAGGTTCGGCCGTCTGATTTCATCGATGTAGCAGGTGCCGTCACACTCACAGACGACGGTCGCAAGCGGTTTATTGGTGTCTTTGAGCGGCGCCTTTCGCACGAAATTACGCATCCGCTGTTTGGCTACCAGCTGAGTTATCGGCGGCTGCTCGAGCTGCAGGCGCGTCTGGTCGCGCGTCATTTGCTTGGTGAGCTGCCTGAATTTCCAAGCTTTACGACGCGGTGACTCGTGCGGGAGGAGCACCTGTTCATTGTCAGCTACGACATCGCCGATACGAAGCGTTGGCGCCGGGTCTTCAATGTGATGAACGGCTACGGAGAGTGGCTGCAGCTTTCAGTCTTTCAGTGTCGGCTGAGCCGCCAGCGCCATGCGGAGCTGG
>CAZQGA010000287.1:0-3181 GCA_964592735.1 uncultured Chromatiaceae bacterium
ATGACGGCCAGGTCGTCCCCACCGCGGCGCTCGTCGGCGAGCGCCGTCGCGCCTGATGTTACGGCTGCGTAGCCGATGGCCCCGGCCACGCACGAACGATCGGCATCCATGACAATCGCGTGGCGCAGGCGCGGAATCCGCACACGCAGCTCGGTGACCACCTCGTGGAATTGCTCCTCGAACAGGATGATCTCGGCATCCGAGTGCTCGACGATGTAGGCCAGCTCCTCGAGTTGCAGGCGGAAGTTGATCGGCACGAGCACGCCACCGGCCCACGGCACCGCATACAGGCACTCGACGAAGCGGTCGCTGTTCATCGAGAAGACCGCCACCCGCGTGTCGTGCTGGACGCCGAGCTGCCGCAGCATGCCGGCCGTGCGCGCCACCGCCGCATGAAACTCACGCCAGGTCCGCCGCACCGGGCCAAAGACGATGGCAGGCCCGTCCGGGTTGACCTGGATCGCGCGATGGATGCTCTGGGTCAACTCCATGGCTGTGTCCCCGGCTCGCCCGCTCAGGCCAGCAGCCGGTTGCGCCCCATCCAGTCAACACAGACCCGTGCAGCCTCGTTGGCCTTGTCGGGCTGGTTGAAGTAGTAGTGGTTGGCGCCCTGGATCGTCACCAGCTGCTTGTTGCTGTGGCGGACAGCATCAAAAAGAACCTGGTTGTGACTCGGCGGGCAGCCATCATCAGCCGAATTGGCAACGATCAGCACCGGCACCCTGATCCGCGCCGCGCATTTCGGGCCGTTGGCGTTGGAATCATCATAGCTCCACTGCGACATCCAGCTGCGCAATGAGCAAAATCGCGCCAACCCGACGGGGCTCATGTTGACGATCTTCGGCTCGCCCAGGAAACACCAGCGCGGCTTGCGGTCATTGGCGTCGAGCGTGGGATCGAGCCAGCGCGGATCAGCCATCGTGCCCTGCACGACAAATGACAGCTCCTGGTTGGCCAGTCCCCGCGCGCGGTAATCGTCGAGAACGCCGCGCACCCAGGCGGTGATGCGCCGGTTGCGCTCGATCTGCGCGGCACGGTAACGAGTAATGAACTCCGGGTCGTACGGTGCCTGCGGTCCCTGCGGATCGTAGAGGTCGAGCGAGCGGTCACGGCGGGTGAAGTCACGTTCATCCGTGATGGCAGGGTCGAGCCATTCCGTCAGCGTGAGATTGCGCGCCTTGTGTGCTGCCAGGAGCATCACCCCATCCACAGGAAGGAGGCCAAGCGCCGTGAGGTCGGGCGGCTCCTGTGCCGGCGTGCAGGTCACACGCGGATCCTCGGCCTCCGCCTGGTAGAACAGCGACAGTGAACCGCCCCCGCTCCAGCCACCAAGGAGGATCCTGTCGTAACCGAGCCGCTCTTTCGCATCGCGCACGCAGGCAGCCAGGTCCACGACGACTTTTTCCATGATCAGCGCATAGTCGACGCCACGATAGCGGCTGCTGCAGACGATGACATCGACGCCTGTCCTGGCAAGCGCCAGGGGCATCGGCAGGTATTGCCCGCCCCCTATGGGGTGCATGAAGATCACGACGGTCTTCGACTTCACACCCTTCGGCTTGAGCAGGTGAGCTTCAAGCACGACGCGGCCAATCTCGCCGGCGTAGGTGTCCTTGAACCCGGCCTGCTCCGTGAACCTGATCAGGTACGGGATGCGGTCGTAGTCGAGATCCTGGCGCGCTTCAGCCATGACGTTCCCCCTGCGGTTGAGCGGTATGGCCCGGAAATCCCCCGATGCAGGTCAAAATGCCGGGCAGGGAGACTCTAGTCCATGCCCGGCGGTACTGGCAATGCAGGCAACCACGCCGCAGGCGACACCAGGCAGCGCGAGCGGGCCGAAACCCTCGTGCGATATCCCGGCGTATCAGCGATCGACCCGGGGGCGGGTCAGGATCGGTGCGTACACGCCGACGAACAGGCTGAAGGCAATAACCCAAAGAAGCGCGGCTGAATCGATCATGGCCATATAGGGCCCCGGCAGCAGGGGGCCGAAGCTGCGCAGGACAGCTGCCAGCGCCAGCAGCAGGTAGGCCACAGCGATGGGACGTGCCACGGCCAGCGGCCTGCCCGTGTGACCCAGCGACACACGGGTCATCATGCTGAGGATCATCCCGCTGATGCCACCGACCGTCAGCAGGTGCAAGGCGGTCGTCCGCGTCAGCGGCAGCCCGAGCGCGGTCGCACCCAGCAGCATGTACCCCAGGGCAATCCACACATAGGCGAGGTGCAGGGACCACAGCAGCGGGTTGTGCAGCGTCAGGGATGTCCGCCAGCCCCGCAACCGCGCCAGATTGACCACACCGGCCACCACGCACAAAACCCCTGCCACCGCGGTCTGCGGCATGAAGCTGTCACTGAGGCCGGCCAGAGCCACCAGCACGATGGCCAGCAGGCCGAATTGCGGATGCGCCACGGGCAGGCGCGACTCGCCCTGCATGCGCAGCCAGTTGGCAGTAAACAGCGGGATGACACGACCACCCACAAGCGCGATGAGCACGGCCAGCAGGTGCACCATCAGCGTGGCGGCGATGCGATCACCAGCCGGGATGACCCCGGCCTCACCCAGGTGATAGACCAGCACGAGAACCGCCAGGGTCCAGGTCATGGCAGCGATGCCGTAATTGCGCCGGCTGGCACCGCCGATGATTTCCCGGCTCGCCAGGACAGCCAGCAACACCGGAAACACCATGTCGATCGCTGCCAGCCCGGCCGCAGGCAGGCTGCCACCCAGGGTCGCGGCCAAGCGGCCGGCAAGCCAGGCGGCCACGAGCACCATCAGCCAGGGGCCGTGCAACGCCGGGCGCCCCGTCCAGCTGGCGACGGCAGTCAGCAGGAATCCTGCCACCACCGCACCGGCAAAGCCGAGCGCCATTTCCCGTGCGTGCCACAGGGATGACAGGGCAACGGGTGCTCCCGGCCAGCGCAGGCCATGAAACCCGGCAACCCACAGGGCCAGGGCCAGCACGGCGTACAGGCCGGCGAGCAGGAAAAACGTGCGGAAAGCGTAAGTGAAGAGGACGGAGGTATTGTTCTGGTTCATGTGATCGTCAGCATAGCCGCTCGCAAGCCGGCGGCGGGCCCGCATTGTCCGCCAATGCTGCAAGTGGTGCCATAGCCGGGCTGGCCAGGCGGCGTCGCGCCTGGCCACCCTGCGAACCACGATGCTAGCCAGCGGTGGCAG
>CAZQGA010000288.1:0-3171 GCA_964592735.1 uncultured Chromatiaceae bacterium
CTCACCATGAAAAAGGCCCACTTTCGTGGGCCTTTTTGCAGCGTTGGCTGGGGGACTAGGATTCGAACCTAGGTTAGCGGAGTCAGAGTCCGCTGTCCTACCACTAGACGATCCCCCATCGACTCGTCGTGGCTCATCAACGGGGGGAAACCCCGTCAGCCGCGATCAGCGCTTGGAGTACTGGGTGGCGCGGCGGGCCTTGCGCAGACCGACCTTCTTGCGCTCGACCTCGCGTGCATCCCGGCTCACGAACCCAGCCCGGCGCAGCGTGCCCCGGAGACTGTCGTCGTACTCCATCAGCGCACGCGTCAGGCCGTGGCGAATGGCGCCGGCCTGGCCGGTCATGCCGCCACCGTTGACCGTCACATTGACATCAAAACGGCTGGCGAGCTGGGTCAGTTCCAGCGGCTGACGCACGATCATCCGTGCAGTCTTGCGGCCGAAAAACTCGTCAAGAGAGCGGTCATTGACGGTGATCGAACCCTTGCCGGGGCGGATGAAGACCCGTGCCGTCGAGCTCTTGCGCCGTCCGGTACCGTAAAAAGCCTGGGTAGCCATGAATTGCCTAACCTGCGTTCAGAATCAGATTTCGAGGGGCTGGGGCTGCTGGGCAGTATGGGTATGCTCAGCTCCCGGGAATATCTTCAGCTTGCGCAGCATTGCCGCCCCAAGCCTGTTCTTCGGCAGCATGCCCTTCACGGCGATGCGCAGCGCCCGGTCCGGGGCCCGGCCCATCAGCTGCTCCAGGCTCTCGGTCTTCATGTTGCCGACATAGCCCGTATACCGGTAGTAGGTCTTGTCCTGCATCTTCCGGCCCGTCACGTGGATCTTCGCGGCGTTCACCACCACGATGTAGTCGCCGGTATCCACATGGGGCGTATAGATGGGCTTGTGCTTGCCGCGCAGCCGTCGCGCGAGCTCCGTAGCCAGGCGGCCGAGCGTACGCCCATCGGCATCCACCACGTACCAACCACGCTGTACTTCTTCCGGCTTGGCAGAAATCGTTCTCATGGGCCTGCTGCAAGATATCAAGGCCCGCGCCGACCGCGGGCAGAAGGCCGGCCATTCTAATGGGCCGTCCTGGGGTTTTCAACGAAAAACACCCCGGAGCCTGCCCAGCACCCGGTATCGGGTGCCGGCAGCCGGGTCAGAACTTGTATTCCAGGGAGACCGAGGTCTGGGTATCGGTCTTGTCAGTACCAGGCAGCACATCCGTGTTGTGCTTCACCAGGTAGCCGAGGACCAGGGCCAGGTTGCCGATGACCCCGGCCTTGAGCTCGGCCAAGGACTCGATATAGGTGTTGTCCGAGCCAATGGTGCTGGAGACCTTCTCGCTGAACAGCGCATTCTCGCTGATATGCCAGCGATACTCGGCACCCAGCCGGGCCACCAGCTCATTGTTGTCCGTACCGTCCTTGAGCCGCGACTGGGTGGCGCCGACGCCAGCCTCGAGGTCCAGCTCCTGGGTCTCGGTACGCAGGGCCCGCCAGCCCAGACCGGCCGCTTCAAAAATCTGGCGGTCATAGGCACTGAAGCGATCCTTGTTCCACTCGGCCAGACCAAAGGCGTAAACGGTCTCGCGCAGGTCGTATTTGGTCTTCAGCTGGGCCTTGTAGGCCTCGGAGCTCGTGTTGCCGTCCTGGCTGCTGCCGATCGCCGTGGCCAGTGCGCTGTGATGCCAGCGATCCTGGTTATAGAGCACTTCACCCTTGAAGTTGCCGGTCGTGCTGTCCGAATTGCCGCGCACGGCGACGTAGCCAGCCGCAATGCTGCCCGACCAGCCCTCCGGAAGTGGCTTGGCGCCTGCGGCCTGGGACAGTGTCGGCATCAGAAGCAAGGTGCAGCCGAGCGCCGCAATGACCGGTGATACCTTGGACATCTGCAATCTCCCCCTGTCGAAAAGCATTCCCTGCGGACGCCGCCGGCCCGACATGGGGGCCGGCGCCGCGGGCGCGCACTGTAAACGCGCGCCCCGGGCACTGCAATAGCAGCCGGTCGCCATGAGCCCCCGCAGCGTGACCCTTATACTTGCCCCATGAGCTTCCAACGGCAGAGCCTGCTTGACCGCTGCATCACCGAATTGGATGTGGCCCTGCGCACCATCACGGCCACTGATCCGCGCTTGCCCAGACCCAGCCCGGCAGCTGATGCAGCACCCGCCGTGCTGACTGCCACGGAGCGTGACCGCGCAGCACGCCTGATGCGGGTCAACCACGCCGGCGAAATCGCCGCCCAGGCCCTGTACCGCGGCCAGGCACTGGCGGCAGGCGACGCACAACTGCGTGCCGGGTTGCTGCGCGCTGCCGACGAGGAGTACGACCACCTGGTCTGGTGCCGTGAGCGCACCACTGCGCTTGGCGCACCGGTCAGCCGTCTGACGCCACTGTGGTACACCGGCGCGCTTGCCATCGGCATCGCCGCGGGGCTTGCCGGAAAGCAGGCGAGCCTGGGTTTTCTGGCCGAGGCCGAACGCCAGGTCAGCGAACATCTCGATGGCCACCTCGAGCGCCTCCCGGCACAGGACCAGGCGAGCCGGGCGATCGTCCGGCAGATGCGTGCCGACGAGCAGGCCCACCGCCACCACGCACTGGCACGCGGCGGTGTCGAGCCACCCGCGCCGGCACGCCTGGCCATGCGCCTTTCCGCCCGTGTCATGACCACGGTGGCCCACTGGTTTTAGCGCAACCGGGCGGGGCACATGTGCAAGACAGCCCCACCGGATGTGACGGCGGTCACACGGCGGCAGCGCACACGGCGACCGGAGCGCGCATTCCTGTGATCCGCCTCACATTTCCGGAAAACGACTTGACATACTTCGCCCCGGCAGCCCTTACACTGGCTGCAATTGAACATATCGCCATGCCGGACATCTCGTGGCGACGGTAATTTCCGATCTGGGTTGTTGTTGTTTGTATCGAGGGGAGGGTGAGCCAATGGCTGCCAACGGAAAAATGCTAAGCGATATCCCGGCCATCAACCGGTTCCTGACCTACTGCCGTGTGCGCACGGTACCGGGCAAGACGGTGATGATTCACGCGGGCGACCTGCCTGACACGCTCTACTACATCGTCGACGGCTCCGTCGAAGTGATGATCGAGGACGAGGACGGCAACGAAATGGTGCTGGCCTACCTCAACAAGGGCCAGTTCTTCGGCGAGATGGGCCTGTTCA
>CAZQGA010000289.1:0-3125 GCA_964592735.1 uncultured Chromatiaceae bacterium
AGGATCGGCTTGTCCTCGCGCCGCGCGCGCTCGAGCGCTTCCTCGCCCCAGGGGTACCAGTCCACGGGATTGTTCGCGTGCTGGAGGAGATAGGGGCTGGTTTCGTGGATGAGGCGGTTCATGGGTGGGGCTCAATGCAGGTGTTCGGGGCGGATTATCGCCTTGTTGGCGTGCGCCCGGGTGGTCAGGCTGGTCTTGACTGATATTTAATGTAGCTACGATAATCAGTGCGTATTTCATGCGGCTCCGAGAAGCGGCTGTGGACCCTGCGGGAGCGCGGCCTGGACCTGCGCCGCGCAGGAGAAATCTTGCCGGCCCGCACTACACCAGGCAGGACCTGCGCCACGACTACGGTGAAGCCAGGTTCATTACCGTCGGCTGGCTGGATGCGCGACTGGTGGTGATGGCGTGGACACCTCGCGGCAGCACCCGGCGGATCATCAGCATGAGGTATTGCCATGAGCGCGAAGCGAAAACGTTCCGCCCTTACTTCCCCTGAGCGGGATGAAGTGCCTGTACTGGATGCCAGGTGGATCGAAGGCGCGGATTATTACGAGGGCAAGAAACTCGTGCGCCGCGGCAGGCCCAGGCTCGAGCAGCCGCGACAGCTGTTGTCCCTGCGTCTTCCGCCCGAGGTGATCGCGAGCTGGAAAGCCTCGGGCCCGGGTTGGCAGACCCGCATGGCGGAGGCCCTCGAGCGGGCGAAGCCCCGTGCCCGCCGCAGCGGCAACTGACTCCGCGCCGCAAGCAGGTAGCGCGTCAATCGCGATCCAGCGGGCTTTTCACGCCTTTCGCGCCTTTCTGCATCACGTGGGTGTAGATCATCGTCGTCTTCACGTCCGCGTGGCCCAGCAGCTCCTGTACCGTGCGGATGTCGTAGCCGTCCTCCAGCAGGTGGGTGGCGAAGCAGTGTCGCAGCGTGTGGCAGCTCGCCGGCTGGGTGATGCCCGCACGGCGAACGGCTTCCTTCATGGCACGCTGGATGGATTGCTCGTGCAGGTGGTGGCGGATGGGGCCACCGCCGTACGGGTCCCGGCACAATCCGCTGGCCGGAAACACATACTGCCAGCCCCAGGATGTGGCGGCGCCGCGGTACTTGCGCGCGAACGCCTGCGGCAGCGACACCCCGGGCGCGCCCCGGCAGCGCTCGGCCTCGAACCACTCGCGCAGTTGCCGCATGTGGGTGCGCAGGGCGGGATCCAGTGCCTCCGGCAGCACCGTGACCCGGTCCTTGCCGCCCTTGGCATCCCGGATGATGAGCTCATGGCGCTCCAGCAGCAGATCCTTCACGCGCAGCCGCAGCGCTTCCAGCAGCCGCAGCCCGCCGCCGTAGAGCAGGTTCGCCACCAGCCACGGTCGCCCCTCGAGCTGGCCCAGCACGGCGCGCACCTCGGCCCGGCTGAGCACCACGGGCAGCCGCCGCGGCCGGTTCGCCCGCGTCACGTTCGTGAGCCACGGCAAGTCCATCTCCAGGACCACCCGATACAGGAACAGGAGCGCATGCAGGGCCTGGGCCTGGGTCGACGCACTCACCTTGCGGTCCACCGCCAGATGAGTCAAAAATTGCTCCACCGCTGGCCCGCCGAGATCCCTGGGATGCCGACGTTCGTGATAAGCAATGAACCGGCGCATCCATTGCAGGTAGGCCTGCTCCGTGCGGTAGGCCATGTGGCGCGTGCGCATCTTTTCGCGTGCGACGTCGAAGAGGCGGGGGCTGCCCGCCTCGTTGCCCATCTCCCCGGACATTTCGGCCACCTATCACTCGACGGTGGCAAGCAAATCAGACGGTTGCCGCCGGCTCCAGCGTCATATCCGGCGCATTCGCCTTGTTTAACCCGGCCTCTTAGGCCTTCTATATATAGTTAGCCGCCAGATCAAGTCTCTTGTGTTGTAGTGTCACTGGTAGTATCATTCCAACGTGACGAAGGCCGACAAGACCCTTGAGCGGATGAAAACCAGTCCGCTGGACTGGCGGATCGAGAGTCTGAAATCCGTGGCCGAGTCCTACGGTCTTGTATGCCGACAACCTGGCGGCAGCCATGTCATTTTCAGGCATCCCAATGGCGCCATGCTCAGTGTGCCGGCGCGCCGTCCAATCAAGCCCGTGTATGTAAAGAAGTTCGTTCGTCTCGTGGAAGACGGAGTAGCTGAATGAAAACTCCCAGAATTGACTATCCGTTTGAGATTCGCCCTCTGTCGAAGGACGAGGGGGGCGGCTATGCCATTACTTTTCCAGATCTTCCCGGGTGCCGCTCAGACGGAGCCACACCGGAAGAAGCGATTAAGAATGGCCGAGATGCCTTGCAGTCCTGGCTCGCCGTAGCGCGGGAGTTCGGCGATAAGGTGCCCGGTCCGTTTGCTGCGGTCAGTGGTCGCTTCGTTCAGCGAGTCCCCCGCTCGTTGCATGTGCAACTCATTGCCCGGGCAAAAGCAGAGGGGGTCTCCCTGAACACTTTGATCGTATCGCTGGTGTCACAGGGTCTCGGCTTGCGCGCCGATGCTCCAGTTGAGGCTCGTCGTCTAACTAAACGCTCGACCGGTCGCGTGTCGAAAAACACGCGCCGGTCAGCGTAGTCGTTAGGCAACACTACCGGCAATGTCTGAGACTGCCACGCAATTCTGGGATATCGCAGCTCCGTTTGTGGCTGCAGGGCTTGCCGCGTGGCTCACCTATCTGCTTTCTCTTAGGCAGCGGCGCGCCGAGATTCTTATCGAGCAGCGACTCGGCGCCTTCAACGCAATTCAATCGACATTGGTCGGTCTACTTCACTATTGCGAGTACAGGGGGCGCCCGGGCGACGACATTGGACCGAGCCTTCCAGAGGGCGTGCCTATCGCCGCGCTTGGAAACGCGCAGCGGCTAAGTCACTGCATCGATGCAAACCGTATCTATCTCTCGAGTGCCGCACGCTCTAAGCTCTTGCATCTCCGTCAGTCCGTGGCGATGGCGGCAAGCATGGAGCTTGCGGTAACGAATGGTGCAGAGTATGAAGACAGCGAGCTCTACATCAGGCTTAAGCTTGAAGCTGACGCATGCATCGAGTTCCTTCATGGTGAGTTGGGCCTGCCCGGGTTCTACCCCATTTCCACGGACGGTTGAGTTAAGGCTGAAAACTTCCGATCTT
>CAZQGA010000290.1:0-3122 GCA_964592735.1 uncultured Chromatiaceae bacterium
CCGGATTGCCCCGGCAGGCGCCATCGGTATGGATTTCCACCTGCGTCATGCGGCTTTGCGCAGGGTCGGTTTGACCAGACCGCCCACCAATGCCGGGCGCCGTCGCCAAGCCAGGCGAATGGGCGTGACGACGAAGGTCTGCTTGCGCGCAACCAGGACGTAGCAGCCGGCAAATGCCGGTACCCGCCGCAACAGGGCCTGCGCCCGTGACCGGCGTATGGCCGGGCGGGACGGGCTGTCCGGAGAACCGCCGCCCTCCTCGCCCCGTGCTGCACGCTCCTGTCGCGGGGCAACACCACGCAACACTGGTGGCACGAAGTAATAGAACGCCGAGTGGCTCACCCTGAAGTCAAGCAGACGCAGCCAGTCACAGAGACGACCATCGGAAATCATCCGCTGGGAGCCGGATGGAAAGCCCTGGCGCGACATGGCATGACGCAGGCCCCACCAACCCCAGGGGTTAAAGCCCAGCACCACCAGTTGCCCGTCCGGCCGCAGGATGCGGCCCACCTCACGCAGCACGGCATGCGGATCATCCTCGAGTTCCAGGGTGTGGGGCAGCAGCACGGCATCCACCGAAGCGCTGGCGATGGCCAGGGCATCAGCCGCACACACCACATCGACGCCCGGCACGGGCGCAGGACCGGCCACTGCCGCACGCCGTGTACGCGCCAGCCGGCGGAACATCCCGGGTTCGCCCCAGATCCCAACCTGGACCAACTGGTCGCCGAACACGCTGTCAATCGCACGTCGTACCTGCCTGACCTCCTCACGCAGAAGATTGCGACCGGTGAACGTATTGAGCCACTCAGGATGTTGTGCCATGGGTCTCAAATCTGGTGACCGCCCCCCTGCCGGATGCTGGTTATGCGAAAACCTGCGCCGCCGCCTATCATACCGGAGCCCCGCCGGGGCGGGCTCTTGTGACGAATCACCGGGCCTCAGCTTACAATCACCGCCGGTTGGCAAGCCAAGAGCAGACATATGGGTTTCTTGACTGGAAAACGCGCTCTCATCGCCGGTGTCGCGAGCGACCGCTCCATCGCCTGGGGAATCGCCGAAGCCATGGCACGCGAGGGCGCCGAGCTGGCGTACACCTACCAGAACGACAAGCTCAAGGAGCGGGTCGAGGAACTGGCCAATGTCACCGGCTCGCGCCTGGTGCTGCCACTGGACGTTGCCGAAGACGCAGAGATCGACGCCGCGTTCGCCACGCTCCGTGGCGAATGGGATCATCTCGACATCATCGTACACTCGGTAGCCTTCGCCCCCCGCGAACAGCTCTCCGGCAGCTACGTGGACACGGTGACACGTGACGGCTTCCGGCTCGCCCAGGACATCAGCAGCTACAGCTTCGTCGCCCTGGCCAAGGCCGGCCGGCCGATGCTGCGGCCGGGTAGCGCACTGCTCACCATGAGCTATCTGGCAGCCGTACGGACCATCCCGAACTACAACGTCATGGGTCCGGCCAAGGCCAGCCTGGAGGCGAATGTCCGCTTCATGGCTTCTGACCTGGGCCCATCTGGAATCCGCGTCAACTGCATCTCAGCCGGCCCGATCAAGACACTTGCCGCAGCGGGTATCGGTGGCATGCGCATTATGTTGCGCTACATGGAAAAGACCGCACCACTCCGCCGCTGCGTCAGCATTGAAGAAGTCGGCAATGCGGGTGCCTTTCTCTGCTCTGACCTGGCCGCCGGCATCACGGGCCAGACACTCTACGTCGACGGGGGCTACCACGTCATCGGCATGAGCCCCGACGAGTAGATCCCGCCCGTCGCCGGGCGGTGCTCAGAGGTTGTCTTGTTGATCGAACAAGTCCGGCGCCACGATCACCTTGGCTGCCTTGCGCAGATCCATGGCCACACCGGTCACCTCACCCACGCCTGACTGGCGTGCCAGAAGCGCCTTGCGGACATCCCGTTCTGCCTGGGGAATGTCATCCGGCCTGCCCGGCATCACGCTGTCGACCCGGAAGATCGCGTAGTTGCCATCCAGGAGCATGAGGCCGTCGAAGCTGCTCCGGGCTGTGCCCGTACCGGGCTGTCCAGCCCCCGCCACTGCCGGTCGCGGCGCTCTGAAAATCGCTGCGAGCACCTCCGGAAGTACCACCGGGCTGTTGCGTGCCAACGGCTCAGCCGGCTCGATCACCGTTGCGCCCGCCGCAGACACCAAGGCACGGAAGTTGCCGCCGGCACGTACTTCAGCCAGAAGTTTCTGGCCACGCTCCGCAGCCAGTACCGCAGCTTTTTCGGTACGCGCCTCGACCTCCGCCTGGGCACGCACCGCCTCGAATGACTGCAGTTTCGCCGGCCGATACTCGCTGACCCGCAGGATCACTGCGTGTCCGTCACCCACCTCCACGAGGGCGCTGTTCTCACCACCCTCCAGCACGGCTGTGCTGAATGCCGCATCAATGATCGCCTGGTTGGCACCCAGAGGTTCACCGCCACTACGGGTGAAGCCGGTGATGTGCCGCACCGACAGACCAGCAGCCTTGGCAACCGCATCGAGGCTGCCCGGATTCTCCAGGGCAGCGTCATCCATCTTCTCCGTCAGCTCGAAGAACCGGTCCTGGGTACCTTTGTCGCGGGCTTCAGCAGCCAGTTCGTCACGGACGTCTTCAAAGGAACGCCGTGCGCCCGCACGCACATCTTCGAGCTGGATGATGTGGTAACCAAACTCGGTTCGTATCGGCTGGGTGATCTCGCCCGGACTGGCTGCAAAGAGCGCCTCCTCGAACGGCCCCACGAAAGTCCCCTTGCCGGCCCACCCAAGCTCGCCACCGTTGGCAGCAGAACCAGTGTCGTCAGAAAACTGTCGTGCCAGCGTGGCAAAGTCCTCTCCCTTTTCGAGGCGCTCACGCACACTGGCAGCCTTCGTGGCCGCCGCCTGGTCATTCCCGCCCTTGCCGACTGCCACAAGGATATGCCGGGCCCGGCGTTGCTCGGCGCTCTGGAAGCGGTTTGGATTCGCTTCATAGGCCGCACGCAAGTCGGCCTCGGCAGGTTCGGCAGGCACAGGGATGTCACTCAGTTTTGCCTCGACGTAGTCGAGGGATACGCTTTCCCGGGACTCGAATCGCTCGGGATGCGCATCATAAAAGGCCATGATGTCAGCCT
>CAZQGA010000291.1:0-3113 GCA_964592735.1 uncultured Chromatiaceae bacterium
GGTGGATGTTCTCCGCCTCATCGAAGCGCGCTCTCAGTTCGACGATGACCGTGACTTCCTTGCCGGCCTGTGCCGCAGCGACGAGGCTGTCGACGATGGGTGACTGGTGCCCGGTGCGGTACAACGTCAGTTTGATCGCGAGCACGTCGGGGTCCTGGCCGCTGCCACTGATGAAGTCCATCACGGGCGCAAAGGATTCGAACGGATGATGCAGCAGGATGTCACCGCGGCGGATGGCCGCGAAGATGTTGCCCGCATCGCTGATTTCCTGCGGAACGCCGGCTGTGAAGGGCAGGAATTTCAGACTCTGCCGCCCGGGCAGGTCGTACAAGGCCATGAGGCGGCTGAGGTTGACCGGTCCGGTGACGCGGTACAGGTCGTCCTCGTCGAGGCCGAACATCTCCAGAAGGTAGCCGGTCAGCTCCGCGGGGCAGTCATGGGCGATCTCGAGCCGCACGGCCGCGCCGTAGCGGCTGGCGATCAGTTCACCCTCGAGCGCGCGCAGCAGGTCGTCCACCTCTTCCTCGTCGACATAGAGGTCGCTGTTGCGGGTCAGGCGGAATTTGTAGCAGCCCTTGATTTCCATGCCGACGAAGAGTTCGCCGACAAAGGCATGGATGACCGATGACAGCAGGGCGAAGTCGGCAGGGCCCGTGCCCGGCAGGTCGGGCCCGAGGCGGATCAGGCGCGGCAGTGAACGTGGCGCCTGGACGATGGCGCGATGCACCGGCCGGCCGAAGACATGGGTGCCTTCCAGGCTGACGATGAAATTGAGGCTCTTGTTCAGGATGCGTGGAAAAGGCCGTGCCGAATCCAGCGAGACCGGACTCAGGATTGGCTCGATTTCGCGGATGAAGTAGTCGTGCAGCCAGTCCCGCTGCTGTGCCGACCAGGTGCTGCGGCGCACGATGCGGATACCTTCGGCCTCGAGTGCCGGCAGCAGTTCTGCGTCGAGGAGCCGGTACTGTTCGGCCACCAGTTCATGGGCACGCTGGCTGATCCCGTGCAGCAGTTCGCCCGGTGCGAGCATGTCGGCACCTGCGCTGCTGCCGCTGATTTCCGCACGTTGCTTGAGGCTGCTGACACGGATCTCGAAGAACTCATCGAGGTTCGTGGAAACGATGCACAGGAATTTCAGCCGCTCCAGCAGCGGAATGGCCGGGTCGCTCGCCTGGTGCAGGACGCGCCGGCTGAACTCCAGCGCACTCAGCTCGCGGTTGATGTAGTAATCGGGAAGCTTGAGGTTGACGATGTCCACGGGCGCCCTTGAGCGGACGGGCAGTCACGCCACCGCCAGTTTGATTCCGGGTGCGCTGTCCGCAGGTGAACGACTATAGCAGCCGGATTTGCCGGCAATGCCGGGTCAGGTCACAGTTGCCAGGACCTGGGGCGCCTGCCGTGCTCTGGCCGGTTCCTGGCATTGCAGCCACCCGGCTCGCCGGGCCGCTGCGACTGTCAGTCAGGTCGCCTGGTCGGCAACGGGCGCGGGCACTTTGCCATTGGCCTGCATGCCGTCGTCCGCATTGAGGCGCTGGACGAGGGGGGCAACCGCACGGAAGAAGCGCTGGCGCTCACTGGCATCGATGGGCGTGGAACCCTCGGGCAGTTTCACGGTTCGCGGGTTCATTTGCTTGCCGTTGACGCGGTATTCGTAGTGCAGGTGCGGGCCCGTGGCGAGGCCGGTGGCTCCCACGAAGCCGATGACATCCCCCTGGCTGACACGGCGACCCGCACCCATGGATTTCGCAAAACGGGACAGATGACCGTACAGGGTGGTTACGCCGTTGCCATGGTCGAGAATGAGGACATTGCCGTAGCCGCCTTTCTGCCCGGCGAACACGACCTTGCCATCGCCGGGAGCGCTCACCGGTGTGCCGGCCGGGGCGGCGTAATCAATGCCGCTGTGGCTGCGGATCGTGTTCAGGATCGGGTGCCTGCGCCGGGGGTTGAATTCCGAGCTGATCCGGGAGAAGGCGAGCGGTGCGCGCACGAAGGCCTTGCGCAAGCTGCGGCCTTCCGGCGTGAAGTAGCTCACACGGCCATCGGCCGCCTGGTAGCGTACGGCCCGGTGTGTCTTGCCCTGGCTCACGAACTCGGCGGCGAGGATGTTTCCTTCGTCCAGCTTGCCGCCATCGCGCCACATTTCCTCGTACACGACGGTGAAGAAATCACCTTCGCGCAGATCCAGTACGAAGTCGATTTGCGAAGCAAAAATGCCCGCAAGCTTCATGATGGTCGAATCGGAGACCCCCGCGCGGGCTGCCGCCTCGAACAGCGAGCTGCGGATCTGCCCGGACGTGCGTGCGGGACGGGTCTCGAAGTCCAGTTCCGTGACCTGGGCTTCGAAGCCGTCGCCTGAGCGGATGACATTCAGGGTATGGTAGGTATCGAGCTTGCGGCTGATCTCGAGCAGCGTCGCGCCGTCGTGGCGGACGTAGATCTCGTTGCCCGGGCGCAGTACGCGCAGCCCGTCGCGGGCGGCCGGCAGTGTCATCAGCGCGGCAATCTGCACGGGATTGATGTTTTCACGGCGGAAGATGCGTTCCAGCGTGTCCCCGCGGCGAACAGTCAGGGTGATGGCACGACTGCCGTCGGCAGCGATATCGGGATTGCCGAATTCGATGGCCTTGACCAGGTCTGAAGAGTTGAAGAGCAGCGGCAGCGTAAAGACCGGCGTCACTTCGTTGAGGGCCAGGTCGAGACGCAATGCGTCGCGGTAGCCGGAGCCGGCGTCGGGCATCAGGAATCCCACGGCAAACAGCGGCAGGCCAAGGCCGGTGGCAAACCACGGCAGGCGCCTGGAACGGCCTTTGCCCCGGATGGTGGCGGGCGCTGTCCCGCGCAGGAACCGATATGCTCTGTTCACACTCTGCCTCCGCTGCCGCCGAGTTGGCCTACGGAAATCCGTGGCTCTCGATATCGTCCCCGCCCGGCCTGATGCGGCGGGCGCCCCGGCCAGTCAAGCCCGGGCGGGCTGTGGCTGACCTGTTCTTGGGCCGGAATTATCAACGCCGCCACACAATTGGGTCAACAAATGTTGCAGATTTGTGAGTCGCCGCACGTAATGGACTGTCAACTGCGCAATCCGGGGTCGGCGGGTGACCATACCAGGT
>CAZQGA010000292.1:0-3095 GCA_964592735.1 uncultured Chromatiaceae bacterium
GCAGGCCCACCGCAGCATCGCCGCAAGGGCGTGCACGATGCACCGTTCCCGTAACGCTGCACGGGAGTGTCTGCCCCGCCGTTGACCGGCACCGGCCGCTACGGCACCAGGATGGTATCGCGGGCTTCGGCGTCGGGCAGGGTCTGTGGGTAGTCGCGGTTGAAGTGCAGGCCGCGGCTTTCGTGGCGGGATTCGGCGCAGCGAATCGTCAGTTCTGCCACCAGAGCCAGGTTGCGCAGTTCGATGAGGTCGTTGGTGATGCGGAAATTCCCGTAGAACTCGGCGATTTCCTCCTGCAGCAGGTTCACGCGGTGGCGGGCCCGCTCCAGGCGCTTGTTCGTGCGTACGATGCCGACATAGTCCCACATGAAGCGGCGCAGTTCGTCCCAGTTGTGGGTGACGATGATCTGTTCGTCGGGATCGGTCACGCGGCTCTCGTCCCAGGAGGGCAGACGGCGTGCCAGCAGGGGCAGATCCGGCAGGTCGGCGGCGATCTGGTGTGCTGCTGCCGCACCGAACACGGCACACTCGAGCAGCGAGTTGCTGGCCAGGCGATTTGCGCCGTGCAGGCCGGTGAATGTGCATTCGCCGATGGCATAAAGGCCGCGCAGATCCGTGGCGCCGTGCAGGTCGGTCATCACGCCACCGCAACTGTAGTGCGCGGCGGGTACCACCGGGATGGGCTGGCGGGTCATGTCGATGCCGTATTCGCGGCAGCGGGCGGCGATGTTGGGAAACTGCGTGAGGATTTCCTCCGCCGGCTTGTGGCTGATGTCGAGCCAGACGCAATCGAAGCCGCCGCGTTTCATCTCGTAGTCGATTGCGCGGGCGACGATGTCGCGGGAAGCCAGCTCACCACGTGGATCGTGGTCCTGCATGAAGCGCCGGCCATTGGGCAGCAGCAGGCGCCCGCCCTCGCCGCGCACGGCCTCGGAGATCAGGAAGGACTTGGCCTGCGGGTGGTAGAGACAGGTCGGATGGAACTGCACGAACTCCAGGTTGGCGACGCGGCAGCCGGCCCGCCAGGCCATGGCGATGCCGTCCCCCGTCGAGGTGTCCGGGTTGGTCGTGTAGAGATAGGTCTTCGACGCACCACCGGTGGCGAGTACGACAGCCCGTGCGGGATGCGTTACTACGTGGCCGCTGCTGCGGTCGAGCGCGTAGGCGCCAAGGCAGCGGTTTGTGCCGCTTGCACCGAGTTTGGCGGTGGTGATCAGATCCACGGCAATCTCGCCGTCGAGTATGGTGATGTTGGCCGTAGCCCGTACCCGGGCCGCGAGCGCTTCCACGATGGCGCGCCCGGAGGCATCCGCGGCGTGGACGACCCGGCGGCGCGAATGGCCGCCTTCGCGCGTCAGGTGCAGCCCGCCGCCATCGCGGCTCCGGGTGAAGAGTACGCCCTGGGCTTCCAGCCAGCGCACGCAATCCGGTGCATGCCCGGCCACCCATTCGACCGCATCGCGGTGACAGAGGCCGTCACCTGCAACCAGCGTGTCTTCGACGTGGAGCCCAGGGGTGTCGTCGGGAGCCATGGCGGCGGCAATGCCGCCCTGGGCACGCCAGCTCGAGCTTTCCTCGAACCCCTTCTTGGCCATGAGCGCCACGCGGTGTCCGCTGGAGGCCAGGCGCAAGGCAACGGACATGCCACCGAGGCCGGCGCCGATCACCAGGACATCGATGGGCTCGGGATTCAACGCAGGTACGCGGGAGAACGGTCAGGCAGTGACGGATGTGCGGCCCACGGCCAGCATGCGTTCCAGCGAGCGGCGCGCACCGGCGGCCATCTCCGGCGCCACATCGATGGTCGGCGACAGGGTCTGCAGGCTGTGCAGGATCTTCGGCAGCGTGATGCGTTTCATGTGCGGGCAGAGATTGCAGGGACGCACGAACTTCACCGCAGGGAATTCCACGGCGACGTTGTCGCTCATGGAGCATTCGGTGATGAGCACGACCTCACGCGGGCTCTCATTGGCGATGTGGCGGATCATGCCGGAGGTCGAGCCGACATAGTCGGCCTCACGCAACACTTCCGGCGAGCATTCGGGATGGGCCATGATGTGCACGCCGGGCCGGGTACGGCGGAACTCGCGGATATCCTGCGGCATGAAACGTTCATGGACCTCGCAGGTGCCTTCCCAGAGAATGATTTCAACGTCGGTCTGGCTGGCGACGTAGCGGCCGAGGTAGCCGTCCGGGATGAAGATGACGCGGTCGCTGCCGAGCGACTCGACGACCTTCACAGCATTGGCGGAGGTGCAGCAGATGTCCGCCTCGGCCCTGACATCGGCATAGGCATTGACGTAGCAAACCACGGGCACGCCCGGGTAGCGTGCCTTGAGCCGGCGTACGTCGGCGCCGGTGATGGAGGCCGCCAGCGAGCAGCCGGCCTCGTAATCCGGCAACAGGACCATTTTGTCCGGGCTCATGATCTTGGCGGTCTCGGCCATGAAGCGCACGCCGCACATGACGATGACGTCGGCATCCGTGCGTGCACCTTCCTGGGCCAGCCCGAGGGAATCCCCGCGATAGTCAGCCACGCCGTAAAAAATCTCCGGCGTCTGGTAGTTGTGCGCCAGGATGACGGCGTTACGTTGGCGCTTGAGCTCGTTGATGGCGGCGATCAACGGGGCGTGGATGGGCCACTCGACTTCGGGAATGACGTGGCGGACGCGCTCGTAGATGGCTCGCGTGGCGCGCTCGACCTCGGGTGTGAATGCCAGCGATCCGGCCCCTGTCTGTGCCTCTGTGCTCATATTTACGCCGAAACGCACCCCGTCGGGCGCGAAACTCCCTGGAAGAATGCCGGCAGGGCCGGGGAGGGGCCATGCTAGTCCCAGCCGGGGGGTGGGTCAACGCGCCCGGCCCGGGGCGAATTGGGAGGGGGGTCACGGCCCACCTGGCCGTTGCCGGGCATTATGTTCCGGGTCCGCAAATTGTTGTGAGTCCTGATGACCGAAGCCGGGGAAAAAGACGCAGTCCTGGGCGATCATGCTGCACTGATCAGGGTGCTGTTGCCGCAGGCGCAGGGCTTCGTCTGCCATGATTCCCAGGGGCGTGTGTTCTGGTCGGAGGCGCCACCGGGCGGACTGCCGCCG
>CAZQGA010000293.1:0-3067 GCA_964592735.1 uncultured Chromatiaceae bacterium
TGCTGTTCAGATCCTCGAGGAACGAATCGTTGAGGATGTTGATGATCAGCGAGTGATGGCCGCTGACCGTCGGGTTGTCGATGCGGACGTCGTTATCCTGGAGCCGGCCTACGGTGTAGCGCTCCTTCATCATGTTGTACTCAGCCAGCACCTGGCTGTCGAGGCTGAGAATGAGACGTGCCATAGTGAGCGCTACCTGAAAATGCCCTTGACCCTGCTGAGCAGGCTGGTTCGTGCCGGAAAGGGCTCGAGCACCTGCGCCAGGATCACCGAGACGTTGTCCTTGCCCCCATGGTCATTGCTGAGCTGGATCAGCTGCTGACCAGCGACTTCAAGATTAGCACTAAAAGTGCTGATCGTTAAGTGAATGTCATCGTCCTCGACCATGTCCACCAGGCCGTCCGAACACATCAGGTAAATGTCGCCCGGCAGGGCATGGTCTTCCTGCAGTTCCACCTGGACACCCGGGTCTACGCCCAGCGCCCGGGTGACATAGTTGCGGTTGGTGGAACGTGCGGCTTCCTGCTGGGAATAGTAGCCCCGGTCGACCAGTTCCTGTAGCAGCGAGTGGTCCATCGTGAGTTGTTCGAGACGGCCGCGCCGCAGACGGTAGATGCGGGAGTCACCGACATGGGCGATCGATACACGGTTGTCGTAGAAGAGGAGGGCGACGATGGTGGTGCCCATGCCTTCACACTGGGACTGGCTCTTTGCCGTCTGGTGGATGATCTTGTTGGCGCGCACGATCGCATCGCGCAGGATGATGCTCTGACGCATGAGCCGGGTCTCGGGATCGAGGCTGCTGCGGTCTTCGCGCATGCAGGCTTCGCTGACGAATTCGAGTACGGTCCGGATGGTGATGCCGCTGGCGACCTCGCCGGCGTTGTAGCCGCCCATGCCGTCGGCAAGCACCAGCAGGCCCGTCTCGAGATTGCCCCCGATGGCATCTTCGTTGTGCTCACGGACGCGGCCAACATCGGTGAGTTGGACGGCGCGGATTTTGTTTCCCAGGCTCATGCAGTCCGGGCGATCGGTGCAGTATCCAGCTTGCTGCAGCAGTCACGCAGGACCAGCGCCATCGCCCGCCCGCTGGGGTAGCGGTCAGAGGGGTCCTTGGCGAGGACCCTGGCCAGGATCTCATCGAGGCAGGCCGGCAATTCTTCGCGGACCTCGTGCAGGGGCGGATGCGGTTCGTGCGTGATTTTCTGCATCAGCCGCGGAATGGAATCGGCCCGGAAGGGCGGGTGCCCAGCCAGCAGCTGGTACAGGGTGATGCCGAGGGAGAACAGGTCCGACTGCCCGGTCACGCTGTTCCCTGCCAGCTGTTCGGGTGACATGTAGGACGGCGTGCCGAGGATGATGCCGGTCTTCGTGCGGCTGCTGTCGGTCAGCCGTGCGATTCCGAAGTCGGTGATTTTCAGGGTGTCGGTCTCGCGATCGTACATGATGTTGGCGGGCTTCACGTCCCGGTGAACGACGTGCTGGCCATGGGCATAGTGTAAGGCCTCTGCCGCACGTGCGATCAGTTCCAGTACGCGGCGGGGTGGCAGCAGGCGATCCGGCTGCGCGTAGTAGCTCAGTGACTTCCCCGGAAAGTATTCCATGGCGAGGTAGGCCACGTCGCCGTCCTCACCCGCATCGTAGATGCTGATGATGTTGGGATGGTTGAGACGCCCCGCTGATTCGGCCTCACGGAGGAACTGTGTTCGCGCATTGTCCAGGTCCGAGTCGGTGAATTCCTCGGCGAGGGCGATGGTCTTGATGGCGACCCGGCGGTTGATCTTCGGGTCGCGACCCAGGTAGACCGTCGCCATGGCGCCGCGGCCGATCTCCTCCTCGATTTCGTAGCGCCCAATGGTTTTGCCATCGAGTGCGGGTGCCTGCGTGGCTGGTCGCAGGACCGGGCGTATGGCCGGTGTTTCCGGGGCAGTTGCCGGGGTGGTCGCCTGGCCATTGCGCAGGCCGGTGAGTTTTTTCAACTTTTCCCCGGCATGGCGGTAATCGGGATCGATTCCGGCCAGGTGGCGCAGTACCCGTTCGGCCTTGGCGAGATCGTGGTGGCGGGCGTGTTCCAGCGCGACTTCATAAAGCCGCTCCTTGACGTGTGCACTGGGTGGCTGGTGGCGCAGCACGGAAAAGGCAAGGTCCAGTTCGTCTTCAGGGCTTGCGGATCCGGCCACGCGCACCGGGTCTGCTCGGGCAGCAGCGGCTGCCAGCACAGATACACCGGAGGACGCTTTCTGGGGCTGGATCAGGCGCACCGCCGCCGTGGCCAGCACCGAGAATGCGGCAACGCTGCCAAGCGGAATCCACAGGCCGGGCCCAAGCAGCAGGTAGGCCTCTATCGCCAGGGTTGCCGCGGCTGCGCACAGGCTGATCGTGAACGCCAGTCCGGCCGGTGCTTGCCGGCCCCAGAGGAGGACCACGAGGCCGGTTATCACCATCAACACGACTTCGAGCCAGCCAGTCCATCGCGGCCGGACGATGTAGTCGCCCTGCAGGATATTAGAGAGGGCGGTGGCAGCCAGCCGTGCCGGTGGTGTGCGGTCATGCAGCGGTGTCGCGTAGCCGCTGTCGGCCGCTGCCAGCTGCTCATGACCGATGATCACGATACGGCCGGCCACCCGGCTGGCCGGCGTGCTGGCGTCGAGCAGTTGCTCGGCTGTGAGGACGTCGAAGGCTGCCTGCTGGCCGTTGTCTGGGTAAAAGCGCATCAGCATGCTGGCGCCGCCGGAAGTGCGGATGCGGTGGCCGTCCCAGCTGATGCCGGTGGCATCGACCAGCGGCGGCTTGCCGCTGGGAAAGCTGAGTGCGACGGCTGCACGCAGGGCGAGAGACGGCAGTACACCGCCCGGCGCGCTGACCAGCAGATCGTGCTGGCGCACCACACCATCGGCTTCAGGCCAGAACTCGGCGTGCCCCCCACCGAGGGCCACTTGGCAGACGGCTTCCGCTGGTGCGCTGATGGCACGGATCTGGCGTGCTGTCACCGCGGCGGCTCCCGGCGCGGCCGCGGCGGCCTCACCAAGCAGCCGACTGCAGCTGCCAGCGGGAATCCCGGCAGCCC
>CAZQGA010000294.1:0-3064 GCA_964592735.1 uncultured Chromatiaceae bacterium
AATCCGCGAACCAGAAAGCAAGCGCTGGTGGCGCTGAAAATCAACAGGCTGCTAGGCCCCGGCCCCGGCGGCTCCTGCCATCCGCCGCCGTATCAGGCTCAGCACGCCCAGCCCGCTGCCGAACAGCCACACCGCCGCCGGAACCGGGACCACATCGCCGGGGCGCACGGCCCAGGCGTAGAACGCATTGCTCTTATTGCCGTCGCTCTGGTAGCCGTTGACGAAGTAGAAGTACCACGCGCTACCGGGATTGGGCGCGTAGACCGTGCCCGACCAGTAAGCGTTGGACTGCACGTTGCTGAACAAGTTGTAATTGGCATTGTGCGTCATGGCGATGCTTTGGCTTGCCACACCGCCCAGCTCGCCGTAGAAAAGATGGCCCATCTCGCTACCGGTGCAGTTGTAGCCGTAGCTGATACTGCCGGACTGACTGGTGCAAGTTGCATCCGGCTGCGGAGTGATCGGCAGCCGCCAGTCGCTGTAGCCGAGATAGCCCGCCGCGTTCATCGCCGCGATCCACGCCTGCGCAGTGTCCCAGGTCATCTGGCCGCTGGTACGGATCTGGTTGGCACCATTACCTACGGCAATGCCGAACTGGTTGGTCTTTGCCAGGTTCGCATCCGCAAGCCAGGTGATGTCGAGATCCGTGTCGTAATACGCCTGTCCGTCGAGGCGGCTCAAGAGCGCTGCGTTCGCGCTGCCCGCTGCAAGCAGCAACAGCGCCAGTCCTGCCATCGTTTTCTTCATGACCTTGTTCCCCCGCTCGTTCGATCAAATCATTGGTTGTTATCGTTCGAGTTGGCGGTCAAACGACAGCCTGGTGGCTGTGCAGCAAAACATGCCCCCCCCCGATGTTTGTCAAGCGCCATGTGACATAAGAATAAGGTGCCGGTACTTCGGATTCGGAAACTTCGACTCTCGGCAGCAGACGGCGAGCTGTCCAGTTTCCGAATCCGAAGTACCGGCACCTTGCGTTACCTGGTTACCTGCTCTTCGCCAGCAATTCGCTGAGACTCGAGGGTGCGCGGTGGAGGCGGCGGGCCACTTCGGACAATGGCGCGATGCCTGCGCGGAGCGCCCGCCGTGCGATCTCCACGCGGGCTTCGACCAGCGCCCGCTGGCGGCCAGCCGATACCAATTGCGCAACCTCCACACTTGTTTCGGCAGCCACCTCCCGGATGAGATCCTCGAGACTGTGTGCACGAGAAGCAGAATGCCGCTGATCCGGCTGCGTGCCGACAGGCCGGGCGAACCGGGGGCCACCCGGTGCAGCGCTGATCTGCCGGATCTCCTCGTCCGCCGGTTCATCCCTCATGAAGCGCCGATACGCGGCAATGGCGGCAGGACGATCAGCACCGAAAAGATTGAGTGTCGGCGCCATGGCGAGCCAGCCACCCGGCACGGACCCGAGGTAGGCCCGGTGGCTGCTCCAGCGGTAATCCGCCGGATCTCTCGCGAGCCCGGCCCGGACCGGATTGAGGTGGATATAACGCATCAGGGCGAGCAGGTAGGATTCCGCCGCCACCAGTCGGGCACGGTAGCGCCGCTCGAAAAGATGGCCGGTCGTGGGAACCTGTCGCTGCTTGAGACGCGCATACCTGGAAGCAACCAGATGCATCGTGCGCCCGAGGGGCGGCTCGCCGACCTCGATGGCCATGTGCACATGGTTGGGCATCCAGCAGTACGCGTACAAGCGGGCGCCGTAACGCTCGATGGCGGTACGGACGATGCCATCCATCGCGAGATAATCCGCCTCGCCGTCAAAAATCACCCGCCGATGGTTACCCCGCAGGATGGCGTGGTACAGACCACCGACCACGTGCTGGCGCGGCCTGCGGGGCATGGCCATTGGCTCCGAACGACCCGGGTAGCAAATCTGCCTCGACGCCGGGCGTGCGTCACGCCGGCTATCCTTGTCGTTCGTGGAGTTTCCGAAACCGAAGTACCGGCACCTTGCTCAAAACGAAAAGCCCCGCGGCTGCGGGGCTTTTCGGGTCCGGATGCAACGCCTGCTCAGGCCTTGGTGCGGCGATGGAACCAGCCGACACCCATCAGCGCGGAGCCAAACAGCCAGGCCATGCCGGGCAGCGGGACCTCGGTGAGGTTGAGCGCACCGCCGTAGCTGCCGGAGACGCTACCGGAGACGATGCCGCGCAGCTCCAGTACATAGGTGCCAAGTGCCAGCGTCACAGGCGCCAGCATGACCGCCTCGCCCGCACAGCCCGTGCCACAGGTGAACGGGTTGCCGGAAGCCTCGGCCAGCAGGTTGCCCGGCGTACCGATGACCGGCAGGCCACCGGGGTAGCCGTACAGGCGTGCGCTCAGCTGCTCGAGACCGAGCAGGCTGCCGAACTGGATCGTCGAGGCCACGGCATTCGCCATTGCATCACCGCTCACGGTGAAGACCCAATCGTCGATGAACTCGTAGGCGGTATCCGGAATCACCATCGACGCTGCCGCGGCCTGGATCGTGTGGCTGAAATCGTAGGAGCCGGTGCCAGCGAGCGCGTTGATGACATTGCTGCCGTCGATCTGCCCGATGCTGGCGCCGTTGAACGCCCAGGTTGAATGCAGCGACAGTGTTGCGGCAGCAGCCGTGCCGACACTGGCGCAGGACAGGGCCACGCCAAGCACGAAGCCGAAGAGCTTTTTCGTCTGGGTCTGCATGTTTCCCCCCGGGATTCTTTATCCAGATAGTTGTACGGGCCACGCTGGCCCTCTTCTTGAGCGCCAAGATAAGCCACTCGGAGCCGCAAGATCAAGCCTAATGGCGCACAAAATACCAGCAAAAACAGCCATTTCTCATATTCTGTCAAACCAGCTGCCCGAAGGGATAAGGTGCCGGGACTTCGGTTTCGGAAATTAAGAGCCGAACTGCGTCGGCCGCCAGCAGCCAGGGTTTCCGAAACCGAAGTCCCGGCACCTTCACCCCGGTCCTTTCACCTGCGTGGCGACGAAGCCCTTGAGGGCAGCCATCCGCTCGCGCCAGACAGCAAGCGCCGGGGTTGCCGAGTAATCGAGCGTCCGGGCCAGCTTGGTCATGAGGTAGGCGGAGAACCTGGAG
>CAZQGA010000295.1:0-3063 GCA_964592735.1 uncultured Chromatiaceae bacterium
AGAGTTCGACCTTGCTCTTGCCTTTGTAGTCGAGGCCGAAGGCCATCATGATCCATTCGGCCATCTCCCCGAAGTTGTTGTGCGTGAAGTTGATGAGTCCGACGCGCAACTCCGGGCCGAGCTCATCGAGCAGGCGGTTGATGAGCGTGGTCTTGCCGCAGCCGACCTCGCCGGTGATGACAGTGAAGCCCTGGCGGTTCTGGATGCTGTACTGGAGCAGCGTCAGCGCCGTCGCATGGCGCCTGGACATGTAGAGAAAAGATGGATCAGGCAGCAGCGCGAAAGGGCGCTCCTTGAGCCCGTAGTACTTCTCGTACATTGCCTCTGCTGCTCCCCCGCGCCGGCTCAGGCCCGGGCAAACGAGGCGCGTTGCTTCGCGTAACCGTAACCGGCCCTTGCCGCATGGGATTTGTTGAGCACCGTGCCGATCACGGGCGCGCCCTTGAGCACGTCGAGTGATTTCTGCAGGTCATCCCGTGAGGTGCCACCGGCCTCAGCCACCAGCAGCATGGCATCGGTGTAAGGCACAAACGCCAGTGCGTCGTCCGCAGCCAGAATGGGCGGCAAGTCGAACACGATGAGGCGGTCCGGGTAGCGGTGTTTCAATTCGTTGACGAGCGCCACCATCTTCGGCGCACGCAGCATTTCCGAGGAGTTCTGGATGACTTCACGGCCTGGCAACACCACGAGGCGCTCGATCGACGGGTTGAAAAGGATCTGGTGCAACGGCGCATCACCCTTCAGGTAGTCACTCAGGCCCAGCTCGGGCTGGTAGCCGAAGTATTCATGCACCGAGGGCTTGCGCAGGTCGAGGTCCACCAGCAGCACGGTGTGGGTGACTTCCATTGCCAGGCTGATGGCCAGGTTGATGGCAGTCAGCGTCTTGCCACAGCCGCTCGCCGGGCCCGTAACAGCCAGGGAAGTCCAGTTGTTCTCCCGCAGGGTCTGCAGCACCCGGGTGCGCAGCATGCGGTAGGCGTCCTTCATCTCGTGGCTGGGGACAGCGGCGATCAGCCGGTGTTCGAGCAGCACCCGCTCGGGCACCTCGACCACCTTCGTGTACGTGTAGCGCAGCCCGGTGGAAAGATCAGCGGGATTCCCTGCTGTGGGGACACTTGCACGTGGTCCAGTGTCGCCCTGGCCGCGCGCGCGCTCTGCCTGTTCCAGCGCCTTGCGAATTCGTTCCATGGATGTGGTCCCTGCCTCTTACATGCCCAGCTTGCGCAGGGCGACATACCAGGCGACGTCGAGGTTGATGAGGAAGAAGTGCACCAGCACGGCAATGATGGCCAGAACGGCCGGTACGGCAATCAGGGTCGTCAGCCGCATGCGCTGCTTCTGGCTGACGTCATCCTTGTTCTGGATCAGCGGGATCTCGGCAAGCGGCGCGACCCCGGCCACACGCTCGAGGGCGCGGGCACTGTTGATCGAGCTGTCGAGGGATTCGGCCAGCTGCGGCCAGCCGAAACCGAGCGCCAGCACCAGCACGATCAGCAACGCGAGCAGCACCGGACGGTTCGGGCTCGAGGGGGTCAGCGGCATGTCAGGTGGCTCCACCAGCGTGAAGCGCTCACCTTTGCTCTGCGTCTCCATGTTCTGGCCCATGCGGGCAACGGACAGGCGGTCGCGGGCGTTGCGATAGTTCTCCGAGGTCATCAGTAACCGCCGCTGCAGGCCGGAGAGCTGGCGCTCGACATCGGAGCTCATCGATGTGTTGTGCTCATACTCGTTGATCTTGGCCTGCACCTTGGCACGCTGGTCACGCAGCGAGCTGGCCTTCGCATCCAGCGCGGCACGCTGTGCCTGGACCTGGATGTAGGCCGGGTTGTTGGGCTCTCGCGTCGCCGAACGCACCGCGGGCTTGCTGGCGGCGGCGGTAAGACTGTCTTCGAGTGACTTGATCTGCCGCTGCAGGGTTTGCACCTCGGGGTGCTGCTCGCTGTAGCGCTCCCGGGCCGTGGCAAGCTGCGCCCGCAGCTCCGTGATACGCGCCTCGGTGTCCTTCGGACCACCGCCTTCACCGACTTCCCTGCGCAGTGCCTCGACATCACGTCGCGTGCGCACGACATCAGGATGGTCAGCGCTGTAGCGACCCTCGAGCAGGGCGAGCTGGCTCTCCAGTGCCCGCAGCTGATCGGCTGGCGGAGCTACGCCCTTGCCGTCGGGCATGATCATGGGTGCCATCGGCTCGAGCTGGGCAAGCTGCGCATCGAGCATGATCTTCGACTGGTCGATCTCCTTGATCTGACGGTCGATTTCCATCAGGTCGGTGTCTGCCCGCTGCAGCACCTGCAGGTTGAAGGCGGTCTCCTCCGGCAGCGCACCCTTGTTCTCCTGCTTGATCCGGGCAATCTGGTTCTCCAGGTCACGCACTTCGCCATCGAGGCGATCGACCTCCGTCTGCATGAACTCGCTGGTCTGCGCAGTCTGCTCGGTGCGCGAACGCACGTTCTCGGCCAGGTAGAGCGACACCAGCTCGTTGGCAACCTTCTGGGCGGTTGCCGGACTCTTGTGCTCGAAGCCGACGGTGAAGGCGATGGTCTGGTTCATCGCCCGGTTGGCGGCCTGTTGCTGCTGCATCGGCACGTCGATGACATCGATTTTGATGTCCTGCTGCACGTCGGGAACCATCAGCAGGGTCGGCAGGTACTTGCGCTTCTCGGGATAGAGGTCGAACTTCTCGATGATCTGCGCGAGGTTCGTCCGCGTCATGACGCGCTGGTTGATGTACTGGATCTGCCGGGCGGCGAAGGTGGTCACCGTCGTCGGCACGAGACCGGGGGGAATCTCCGGGTCCTCGATCAGGATGGTTGCCGTCGATTCATACCGGTTGGGCCAGAGCGCGATGGCCAGCAATCCAACGACCAGCAGGGCACCGGCCAGCTTGAGTGCGGTGCCACCGCGACGGCGCATGGCATCGATATAGTCCTGGAGACTCTTCGAGTCATCCTCGGGAATGGGAATGTCGTAAGCCATGGTGAGGCCGAAAGCTCCCTGCGGTGGTTGTCGTCGTTTCTCGTTCTGGGTGTTCGGGCGGAGTCTAGCGGGCGGACCATCCACACG
>CAZQGA010000296.1:0-3022 GCA_964592735.1 uncultured Chromatiaceae bacterium
GTCCTTCTTCTCGCCCTTGTTGAAGCGCACGTTCTCGCAGAGCACGACTTCGCCCGGCTTCACGTCCACGCCGTCGAGCCAGTCACGCACGAGGGGCACCTCACGGCCCAGCAGCTGGCCGAGATGTGCAGCCACCGGCTGCAGGGAAAGCTCCGCGGCGTACTGCCCTTCGACCGGCCTGCCGAGGTGGGAGAGCAGGATCACCGCCGCTCCCCTGGCCAGCGCCTCCTTCACGGTGGGCAGCGTGGCGACGATGCGCGCATCGCTGGTCACCCGGCCGTCCTTCACGGGCACGTTGAGGTCGGCGCGGATCATGACGCGCCTGCCCGCGAGCTCCTGGTCGGACATCTTCAGGACGTGCATGCAGCCTCTCCTCGCCCGCGCCGGGATCCCTGCGGTCAGCGGGCGTTCAGCAGCGCCAGCGTGGTATCGAGCATCCGGTTGGAAAAGCCCCACTCGTTGTCATACCAGGACAGCACCTTCACCAGCGTGCCACCTATGACGCGGGTCTGGGTCGAATCGAAGATCGAGCTGCGGGGATCGTGATTGAAGTCCACCGAAACCAGCGGCTCGGTGTTGTAGCCGAGGATGCCCTTGAGCTCGCCGTCGGCAGCTGCCTTCAGGATGCCGTTGACCTCGTCCACGCTGGTCGCACGCGCAGCGGTGAAGGTGAGGTCGACGACTGAGACATTGATGGTCGGGACGCGCATCGCAAAGCCATCGAGCTTGCCGTTGAGCTCCGGCAGCACCAGGCCGACGGCCGCGGCAGCACCGGTCTTGGTCGGGATCATCGACTGCGTCGCCGAACGGGCACGGCGCAGGTCCTCGTGGTAGACGTCGGTGAGGACCTGGTCGTTGGTGTAGGCGTGGATCGTCGTCATCAGGCCCTGCACCAGGCCAAGCTTTGCATGCAGCGGCTTGACGAGCGGCGCCAGGCAGTTGGTCGTGCACGAGGCGTTGGAAATCACCGTGTCGCTGGCCTTCAGGACCTGGTGGTTGACGCCGTAGACGATGGTGGCATCGACATCCTTGCCGCCGGGGGCGGAGATGATCACTTTCTTCGCACCGCCCTTGAGGTGCGCAGAGGCCTTCTCCTTGCTGGTGAACAGCCCCGTGCACTCCAGCACCACGTCGACGCCGAGGTCTTTCCAGGGCAGCTCGGCCGGGTTGCGCATGGCGAGCACGCGGATGCGGTCGCCGTTGACGACCATGTGGTCACCGTCCACCACCACCGTGCCCGGGAACTTGCCGTGCGCCGTGTCGTAGCGGGTCAGATGGACATTGGTCTTCGAATCGCCGAGGTCGTTGACCGCGACGATACTGATTTCCCTGTTGCGGCCGGACTCGTACAGCGCCCGCAGGACGTTGCGGCCGATGCGGCCATAACCATTGATCGCGACTTTGACTGCCATGATTACCTCACTCCTCAGGTACTGCCGCCACGACCCGTCATCTCCAGGGCCAGGCGCATAACGTGGTCGGCCGTCAGGCCGAAGTGTTCGAAAAGCTGCTTGGCGGGCGCCGATTCACCGAAGGTACTGATACCGAGCACCCGCCCCGCCGGACCGGCGAAACGGCACCAGAGATCCGGCACGCCGGCCTCGATCGCAATCCGGTGCGTCAGCGCAGCCGGCAGGATCGCCTCCTGCCAGGCAGCGTCCTGCGCCGCGAAGAGTTGTGCGCAGGGCATGGACACCACGCGGGCCGGGCAGCCCCGCGCGGCGAGCTGGTCGGCGGCCGCCACCGCCAGCGCCACCTCCGAGCCCGAGGCCATGAGGATGACCTCCGCCTTGTCCGCATCCCGCAACACGTAGCCGCCGCGGCGGATCGCGGCCAGCTGCGCCGCGCTGCGCGCCTGCTGCGGCAGGTTCTGGCGGCTGAGCACCAGGCTCGTCGGCCCGTTGCGCCGTTCGATGGCATCGCACCAGGCCACCGCCGTCTCAGCCGTATCGCAGGGCCGCCACACGCGCATGCCCGGGATGAGCTGCAGGCTCGCCAGCTGCTCGATGGGCTGGTGGGTCGGGCCGTCCTCGCCAAGGCCGATCGAATCGTGGGTCAGCACGAAAATGCTGCCCACCTTCATCAGCGCTGACAGGCGCAGTGCGTTGCGCGCGTAGTCGGAAAAAACGAGGAAGGTGCCGCCGTAGGCGAGGAAGCCGCCGTGCAGGTTCAGCCCGTTGAGCATGCCGCTCATGCCGAACTCGCGCACACCGTAGGAAAGATAATTGCCGGTGGCGTCCTCCGGCGTGATGGGTACCGAGGCGACATGGCGCGTCAGGTTCGAGCCGGTCAGGTCGGCGGAGCCACCGAACAGCTCGGGCAAGGCCGGGCCGATGGCGTTGAGCATGTCCAGCGACGACTTGCGGGTCGCCTTGGCGGCCTTGTCGGCGTCTGCCCTGGCAATCGCAGCTGCTGCCGTTGCCGGCCAGTCGGCCGGCAAGTCCCCACGCATGCGCCGCTCGAATTCGCGGGCGAGTTCAGGGTGGGCAGCGGCATAGCGGGCGAAGAGCTCGCGCCACTGTGCCTCCGCCCGGGCGCCCCGCTCGCGGGCGTCCCAGGCCGCACGAATCGGCTCGGGGATGACGAACGGCGGGGAGGTCCAGCCGAGCCGCTCGCGGGCGGCGGCGATTTCAGCGGCGCCGAGCGGGCTGCCATGCGTCGCCTCGCTGCCCTGCAGGTTTGGCGCGCCAAAGCCGATGATGGTCCGGCAGCAGATGAGTGTCGGCGCCTCGGTGTTCTGGCGCGCTGCCATGACCGCGGCGCGCAAGGCCTGCGGATCGTGGCCGTCGACGTCGGCGATCACCTGCCAGCCGTAGGCGCGGAAGCGCGCCGCCGTATCGTCACGGAACCAGCCATTGACATGGCCATCGATGGAAATGCCGTTCTCGTCGTAGAAGCAGATCAGCTTGTCGAGCTTCAGGGTGCCGGCGAGCGAGCAGGCCTCGTGGGAGATGCCCTCCATCAGGCAGCCGTCACCCAGGAACACATAGGTGTGGTGGTCGACCACCGGGAAGCCCGGACG
>CAZQGA010000297.1:0-2984 GCA_964592735.1 uncultured Chromatiaceae bacterium
GCAAGCGCCTCCCGCGACCAGTTTGCGGCCACGACGAGATTGAATGCCATGTTGAAGCCGAGGGCGATCAGCCCGACACGCACGGGCGTACGCGTGTCCTGGCGGGCGAAGTAACCCGGCGCCAGCACCTTGACCAGCGTCAGCGCGACGAGGCCGCCGCCGTAGGCCATGAGGCTGATGCTCGCCATCCCGACGTCGGTGGCCGTGAACGCCCCACCATAGAAGATCGTGCCGAGCACGGGCCCGGCGAGCAGCACGAGGCCCACGGACGCCGGCGCCGAGATCAGGATCACGAAGCGGATGGACCACTCGAGCGTGGCCGCAAACTGGTCGCGGGAGGCGCTTGCGTGCTGGCGCGACAGGTTCGGCAGGATCACCGTCGCCAGCGCAATGCCGAAGATGCCGAGCGGAAACTCCATGAGCCGGTCGGAGTAATACAGCCAGCTGATGCTGCCGGTGACGAGGAACGAGGCGATGAGCGAGTCGAGCAGGATGCTCACCTGTGCGACCGAAGAGCCGAACACCGCCGGCAGCATCAGCCGCATGACCTGGCGCACACCCGGGTGCGACCAGCCCCAGCGGGGCCAGGACAACATGCCGATGCGGCGCAGGAACGGAAACATGAAAATCAGCTGCACCACGCCGGCGACGAACACGCCGGCAGCCAGTGCCATGCCCGGCCGGTCGAAATATGGCGCCACATAGGCCGCAAAGACGATCATCACCACGTTGAGCAGCACGGGCGAGAACGCCGGCACGCCAAAGCGGTGGTAGGTATTGAGGATGCCACCGGCCACCGCAGCCAGGGAAATGAAAAAGAGGTAGGGAAACGTCAGCCGCAGCATGTCCACGGCGAGATCGAAGCGGGCCGCATCGGCGGATTCGGCCGCAAACCCCGGCGCAAACACCAGGATGAGCAGCGGTGCAGCCAGGATACCGAGCGCCGTGAAAACGAGCAGCCCGGCGCCGAGCGTGCCGGTGACCTGCTCCACCAGTTCGCGGACCTCCTCGCGGCTGCGGTTCTGGTCGTGGTCGGCAAAGACGGGCACGAAGGCCTGCGAGAACGCCCCCTCGGCCGACCAGCGGCGGAAGATGTTGGGGATCTTGAACGCCACGAAGAAGGCGTCCATCACGAAGCTCGCACCGAAGAAACGGGCGTAGACCATGTCGCGCACCAGGCCGAGCAGCCGTGACAGCAGCGTCATGGCACCGACCGTGGTGGTGGACTTGAGCAGGTGGCGCCCGGAGACGTGGGTGGCGGGCTGCGGGGACTGGCCTGACATCGGTTCGGCAGTCTACCAGCGTATTGACAAGGCCGGGTCAAACCCAAAGAATACGCGGCCTTGCCGGGCTGCTGCCCGGCGCCAATACCACTCAGGGCACGATCTTGGCCAATAGCAAGTCAGCAGCAAAGAGGGCGCGGCAGGCGGAAACGCACCGCCAGCAGAATGCCGCCCTGCGCACCCGCATGCGCACCGCCATCAAGAAGGCCGTCAAGGCCACCCAAACCGGCGATGCCACTGCCGCTGGCGCGGCCTACCAGGCTGCCGTACCCCAGATCGACACGATGGTCAGCAAGGGCCTCGTCCACCGCAACAAGGCCGCCCGGCACAAAAGCCGCCTGAACAAGGCCGTCAAGGCCCTCAAGGCCAAATAAGCCCGCCAGCAGCCTGGGCCTGGCCTGCCTGGGCAAAGGCACGCCAGCGGGCCCACGCTGCCCTGGATTTCCGCCCGCTCAGTCGGCCGTCGCCGTATCCCCGGCCGGCGGACGCTGGATGTCCTCCAGCCTCGTCATCACGTCGCCCATCAGGCGCACCGTGCCTTCACCGTCCAGCGCACTGATGCGATAGACCGGCCCGGACCAGCCGAGCGCCGCAACTACTGACGCCTCCTGGCGTGCCACCTCAGCCTCATCGAGCAGGTCAGTCTTGTTCAGAACCAGCCAGCGTTCCTTGGCGGCCAGCTCCGGGTTGAAGCGCTCGAGCTCGCGCATGATCTCCACGGCATCGGCCGCTGGCTCCGTGGTGCCCGGCGGTGGCGCCAGATCCACCAGGTGCAGCAGCAGGCGCGTGCGCTGCAGGTGCTTGAGAAAGCGGGTACCCAAGCCGGCGCCCTCGGCCGCCCCCTCGATGAGGCCGGGAATATCGGCCATGACGAAGCTGCGCAGGGCGCCCACGTAGACCACGCCGAGGTTCGGGTACAGGGTGGTGAAGGGATAGTCAGCCACCTTCGGCCGCGCGCCGGAAACCGCCCGGATGAGCGTCGACTTGCCCGCGTTCGGCTTGCCGAGCAGCCCGACATCGGCGAGCAAGGTCAGCTCCAGGCGCAGCGGACGGGCCTCCCCGGCGGTACCCGGCGTCGCGCGCCGCGGCGTACGGTTGACGCTGCTCTTGAACCGCGTGTTGCCCTTGCCGCCACGCCCGCCGGCGGCGACCAGCAGGCGCTGGCCGACCGTGGTCAGGTCACCCAGGAGCTCCCCGGTGTCATCCTCGATCACATGGGTGCCGAGCGGCACGGGTACCTCGAGATCGGCACCACCCTTGCCACTGCAGTTGCTGCCGGAGCCCTGCTCGCCGTGACCGGCCCGGTAACGGCGATTGACGCGGAAATCCGCCAGCGTATTGATGCCCTCGTGCGCCACCAGCCAGACGCTGCCGCCATCGCCGCCATCGCCGCCGTCAGGCCCGCCCCAGGGGATGTTCTTCTCACGACGGAAGCTGACGCAGCCGGCGCCGCCATTGCCGGCCTGCACGCGAACGGTGGCTTCATCGACGAATTTCATGGTGGCCTGATCCAGAAACGACAAACCCCGCCGCAGCGGGGTTCGCCAGGTACCCGATACGGGTCGCTCAGCCCTGCTGCGGAACGACGTTCACGAACAGGCGGCTCTTCGGGCCCTTGCGCTGGAACTCCACGGTACCTGCCGCCATGGCGAACAGGGTGTGGTCGCGGCCCATGCCGACGTTCGCACCAGCATGGTAGCG
>CAZQGA010000298.1:0-2960 GCA_964592735.1 uncultured Chromatiaceae bacterium
CCCCAGCACCAGCGCGGTGGCGCCGAGCACGGCGCCGGCCAGGTAGCGGCGCACGATCATCATGCCTGCGCCACCGCCCTGTGCCGCCAGGGCGACGCGGGCCAGAGTCCGTAGCGCACGACCAGCATCGCAAGCGCGGCGGCAATGAACACGGCATGTACCCACCACAGGCCAAGCAGCGGCGGCACCTTGCCCCGCTCGAGCCAGACCCGCGCCGCGCCCAGCAGGTTGGCATAGCTGATGTAGACGAGCAGCCCGGCAACCAGCGCGCCATAGCGCCCCTGGCGTGGCGATGAGCGCCCCAGCGGCACGGCCATGAACGCCAGCACCAGCACCATGACCGGCACCGAGATCCGCCACTGCAACTCCGCGAGATCGGCCAGACTCCCGGATGAAAGCAACTCCGCGGCACTGCGACCCTTCGGGCCGGCACTCACCTGCACCTGGCTCGGCAACGAATACGGCACACCATGCCCGGCAAACGCCATCACCTTGAAGCGCGCCGCGCCCGGCTCACCCTCATAGCGGCGCCCGTCGGTGAAAACGAGCATCTTCACGTTGGGGTCAGTCGTATCCTGCTGATGGGCCTCGGCGGCCACGATGACCTCGATGATGCCTTCGCGCCGACGCTGCACGAAGACGTTGTGCAGGTGCCCGTCGGCACTGACCTCCTCGGCATAGACCACGGCATCAGCCTGGCCGAACTTCACGAAACGGCCGGCTTCCATGATGCTGAGGTCGGCCCGTGCACGCGCTTCCTGCCCGATACGGCGCACTTCACGGATGGCCGTGGGCGACACATCGAGCGCCAGCCAGCCCACCAGCATCGCCAGCCCCAGGGCAAACACCATGATCGGCCGGTAAAGCTGTGCAGGCCCGACGCCACAGGCCATCAAGGCGTACATCTCGCTGTCGCGGTACAGGCGCCCGAGCGCCAGCAACACGGCAAGGAAGAGTCCCACGGGAATCAGGATGGTCATGTACTGGAGGGAGGTCAGTCCCAGCACCTGCCACAGGGCATCTTTCGGCACGCGATTGGTCGCCGCATCACCCAGGACCTTGGCGAACTGGTTGGTCACCAGGATGAGCAGCAGCACGCTGGTGACCGCAAGCCAGGTCTGGGCGGTCTCGCGCAGGATGTAGCGGTCAGCGATGACAGCCATCGCCCGACGACCCGGCGCAGCAGCGTGCGGCCTGCCCAGTTCTCGCCATCATCCGTTAGACTACCGCGGCTGATTCAAAGGGAACGCGCCCGTGTCGGCGCAAGGCAATCATCCGGTCCATCCTGTACAGCCGTCAAGGAGCAGCCGCAGGCAGTCTCTGCGGGCAGCAGGATCCCGGCATGGAGAAGCACATGAAGTTTCTGGTCAAGACCGGTCCCGCATCGCGCCAGCGCGCCGGGTGCATCATCCTGCCCGCCTATTCGACCGGGTCACTGCCCGCGGCGACCCGCGACGCGGACCGGGCTGCCGGCGGCGTCGTCCGCAAACTCATGCGCGATGGTGATTTCCGCGCCGAGACCGGCGACACGCTGCTGCTGCCGAAGGTTACGGGGCTCGCTGCCCAGCGGGTGTTGCTGGTCGGCCTCGGCTCGCGCGAGCGCTACGACCGCAAAGCCTGCCGCAAGGCAACCCGTGCTGCGCTGGGCGCCCTGGGCCGCCTGCCGGTCACCGATGCCGCCTCATACCTCGGCAGCGAGGCCGCCCGCGGCACCGATGCCTACCGGCGCGCCCGCATCACCGCCGAGTGCTGGCATGAGGTCAGCTACCGCTTCAACCAGCACAAGACGCGCGACATCCGCAACACCAGCCCGAAACTGCGCAGCCTGACGCTCGCGGCTGACGAGGCGCCCCGCGAGATCCGTCGCGGCGTGAGCGATGGCGATGCCATCGGCAGGGCCATGTGCCTCGCCCGCGATCTCGGCAATGAGCCACCCAACGTCTGCACACCGACCTGGCTCGCGCAGCGGGCCCGCGAGGTCGCCCGCGGGCACAGCGGGCTGCGCGTCCAGGTGCTCGACGAAGCCGCCATGCGCCGCCTCGGCATGCGCTCGCTGCTGTCCGTCACCGCAGGAAGCAGGCAGCCCGCCCGCTTCATCGTCATGCAGTACCGCGGGGGGGGATCTCGCCAGGCACCCGTGGTGCTCGTCGGCAAGGGCATCACCTTCGACACCGGCGGCATCTCGCTCAAGCCGGGCCCGCAGATGGACGAAATGAAGTACGACATGAGCGGCGCCGGCACCGTGATGGCGGTGATGCAGGCCGTTGCCGATCTCAAGCTGCGCGCCAACGTGATCGGGCTGATGCCCAGCTGCGAGAACATGCCCGGCGGCAATGCCACGCGCCCGGGCGACATCGTGCGCTCCATGTCGGGCCAGACCATCGAGATCCTCAATACCGATGCCGAGGGCCGCCTCATCCTCTGCGACGCCCTCGCCTACGGCGCCCGCTTCAAGCCGGCCGCGATGATCGACATCGCCACCCTCACCGGCGCCTGCGTCGTTGCACTCGGCAAGCACCGCAGCGGCCTCCTGGGCAACTCCGACCCGCTGGCCGGGGCACTGCTTGCAGCCGGTGAGGCCGCCGACGATCCGGCCTGGCGCCTGCCGCTCGATCCCGAATACATGGAACTGCTGAAGAGTCCCTTCGCCGACGTCGCCAACATCGGCGGTCGCGACGCCGGCACGATCACGGCAGCCGCGTTCCTGTCGCGCTTCGTCGGCGAGATCGCCTGGGCGCACCTGGACATCGCCGGCACCGCCTGGGCGACGGCACCGCAGAAAGGCAGCACCGGGCGGCCCGTCGGCCTGCTGGTGGAGTATCTGCTCGGCCGCACGGCGGTATGATCGGCGCTGGGGCCCGATCCCGGGCCCGCCAGGACTGACGCCGTGGCGGAATCCGGTCGCGTGGATTTTTACGTCCTGGCGGCAGCTGATGCCGCCGCCAGGCTGCGCTTTGCCT
>CAZQGA010000299.1:0-2960 GCA_964592735.1 uncultured Chromatiaceae bacterium
TGAACTTGTTCGGCTGCCCGACCCAGAAGGTGTGCAGGCAGATGGGCATGCAGCGCGCATTGTCCGCACCTTCATCGTAGAGCACATCGAACTGGTCGACGATGGCATCACCAAAGTCCGCCGAACTGACGCCGACATTCTGGAACGCCGGAATATCGTTTAACTCCACGGTGTACGGCACGGAAATCAGGCTGCCCTTCGGCACCTTGAGAGGGAAGGGATGGTCATCGGCCGTGTAGTCACACAGGTACTCGACACCGAACTCGGCGAGGATTTTCGGCGTATTGTTGGTGTGCGTGAGGAAGGGTGACAGCCAGCCCCTGGTCTTGCGGCCAATGCGCTGTTTCATGGCGACAAGCACGCTCTTGATGATTTCACGCTCCTTCTTCTCGTCGATCCCCGAGAGGAAGTTGGCCGGCGCGTTGTTGATGCCGTGGCCGATGAACGCCCAGTTGCGCTTGATGGCTTCGTCCATGATCCGCGGATACTCGCGGATGATTTCCGAATTGAGGCATACGGTACCGCGCATGCCGATCCTGTCCATCAGTTCCATCATGCGCCACAGGCCCACCCGGTTACCGTAGTCGCGCCAGCCGTAGTTCAGCGGATCCGGGTTGAAGCGCTGGGTGCCGGGGATGATGGCGGTACCCGGAATGTCGTGGGGAAAGTGCTCGATGTTGATGTAAGGAATGACCGCGACCCGGGCGCCCCTGGGCATCCGGAGCTTTGGCCGGTCGATGATCGGCACGTAGTCGTAGTGCGGGCTCTGGGTCAGGTCGCTGCGGCGCTTGCCGGCAGCAGTCTTGCCCGCGGATTTCTTCGCCATGTCTCAATCCCCCCGGATGATGTTGCTCGTCGTCGCAGGCCGGTCGCCGCCTCAGCGCAGCGACTTCAGGTACTGGATGGCCTCGGCCTTGCTGATGACATCGCCATACTTGGCGTTGATGTCGAAGAGGTTGGCATTGTGCGGATCGTCATGGCGGTCACCTACGCACTCGCGCACGACGATGGGCCGGAACCCGTTCTGCACCGCGTCCACTGCGGTGGCGCGAATGCAGCCCGAGGTGGTGCAACCGGCAATGATGAGGGTGTCGACGCCCTGGGCGGTCAGCGTCGCAGCCAGCGAGGTGCCGAAAAAGGCGCTGGCGTAATTCTTGATGATAACCGTCTCGCCCCTGGGCGGCTTGACCTCCGGGCAGAACTCGGCATACCGGTTGCCGGGCACAAGCGCCTTCAGCACCGGGGCCTTCCTGATCCAGATGCCACCATCCTCAAAATTCACCGGGTTATAGAGCACCCGGGTGTGGATGACCGGCACCTTTTTCTTGCGTGCCCACTTCAGCAATTCGGGCACCTGCTTCACGCACTCGACGACGCCCGGTGCATACAACGGAGCGCCTGGCAGCGTATAGCCCTGCAGCAGGTCGATGGCGATCACCGCGGCTTTCTTCCCGAAACCGATGCGGTTATCCCAGACGCCGCTGTAATTTTGCGTCGCGCTGCTGCCCGCTGCTGTTCTGGCAGCAGCCTTCCTCGTGGTGGTCTTCCTGGCAGTGCCTTTGCTGGTGGCGACTTTCTTCGCCGCGACTCTTCTGGCCATATTCATCCTCCGGAATGGCGCGTGGAACCCCGCGTACCGATACCTGCAAAGCCCGCAGCAGTTGCCTGCGGCGTGCAGGTCTCCGGGTATCGCACGACAGCGGTGTTCGTATCCTTGGCTTGGACTGAATACTTCCACGACTCAGGGCGATGCGCAAGGCATCACCAGCATGCGCACAGGCATGTTCCGATACCGGCCATCTGGTTCGCGCAGTGGTCGGGCGCAACGAACGCATAACCGCGCACGACCACGGCTGCATAATGCCGGCTGGCCGGCCGTCCTGCGCCTGGCGGACTGCGGATGCGGCACGTGCATCGCCATCGGCGTCTTGCCGCCGCAGGACGATGGCTGGCCATCATGCGCAGCTGCGGGTCTGTCGAATTCAACCGGGGGGAGATCGATCCATGAAATTGCCGAACCAGGCGCTCTTGCTGGCTACGGTGGCCATGACGGGCATCAGCCCGGCATTTGCCATCGACGAAATCACCGTGACGGCACAGCGACGTGAGCAAAAACTGCAGGACGTCCCGGTTGCGGTCAGCGCCTTCGACAGCAACAGCATCACGAAGCTGCAGATCAATGTCGTGCAGGATATCGGCCAGAACGTACCCAACCTGCAAATCTACACGGTAACGGCAGGCAGCCAGGCGATGCAGGTCTTCGCCCGCGGCGCCAGCGTGCAGAACCCGGCTTTCAATGCCGCGGAGTCGCCGGTGGGCATCTATGTCGATGATGTCTATTTCGGCCGCCTGGGCAGCGCCAACCTGAGCCTCAACGACATCGAGCGCATCGAGGTGCTGCGGGGCCCACAGGGCACGCTCTACGGCCGCAACACCATCGCCGGTGCCGTAAAGATCATCAGCCGCACGCCCGGCGATGACGCCTGGCTGAACGCCGAAGCAGGCTATGGCAATTACGACACGTTGAAGCTGGCTGGTTCGGTCGGTGGTCCCATCCGGAACGGGAGCCTGGCGGGCTCCCTCTCGGCCCTCTACGAGAGACGCGGCCACGGCTGGCAGGACAACCCCGTGACCGGCCATGACCCCGGCGAGTACGACAACTTCGTCGCCCGTGGCAAGCTGCACTGGTACGGCACCGCTGGCCTCGACATCGTCCTCAGTGCCTGGGGAGCCAGTCTCGACAACGACGGCTACAACGGCGTGCCCTACAACGCCAGCCCTGAGCCGGCCCCGTCCGGCAGGGATATCGGCGGGCCGCTGGGCGGCGGCTTCTACGACACGCTGGTCGCCCGCGACAGCGTGAATTACGGCAGGGGCGACCAGGCTGGTGGATCGGTCAACCTGTCGTACGACTTTGGCAGCGTGACGCTTCGCTCCATCACCTCCTTCACAAACATCGA
>CAZQGA010000300.1:0-2944 GCA_964592735.1 uncultured Chromatiaceae bacterium
ACTACAACCACAACCTCGACACCTCCGAGCGCCACTACCCGCAGATCATCAGCACGCGAACCTTCCAGGATCGCCTCGATACGCTGCAGAACGTGCGCAGCGCCGGCCTGAAGGTCTGCTGCGGCGGCATCATCGGCCTCGGCGAAGAGCTGCGCGACCGGGTCGAGCTGCTCCATACGCTGGCGACACTGCCGGCCCATCCGGAAAGCGTGCCGATCAACCAGCTGGTCCAGGTCGAGGGCACGCCGCTCACCGGCACCGCGGCGGTGGACCCACTCGACTTCGTGCGCGTCATTGCGCTTGCCCGCCTCCTGATGCCGGCTTCCTACGTCCGCCTCTCGGCGGGACGCACGGACATGAGCGACGAAATGCAGGCCCTGTGCTTCTTCGCCGGTGCGAACTCGATTTTCTACGGCGAACGCCTGCTGACCACCCCAAACCCTGGCGCCGATCGCGACCTTGCGCTGCTCGACCGGCTGGGCCTGCATCCGGAGCCGCTGGCGGCCGCTGATCCCGCGGACGCCCGGGCCACGGCCCTGTCCAGCTGACCCCCCGGTGCAGGCAGGCGCATGAGCGGGCCGGGGCGCCAAGCCGTCGCACGCGCCTTCCAACGCGCGGCAGCCGGCTACACGGCTGGCGATTTCATGCATGCGGAGATCCGCAGCCGCCTGCTCGAGCGCCTGGACGTCGTCACCCTGCAACCCCAGGTCATCCTCGATCTCGGTGCCGGGCCACCGGAGGCCACCGCGACACTGGCCAGCCGCTACCCGGATGCGCAGCTCATCGCCCTCGACCTGGTGCCAGCCATGCTGGGCAGCGTGATGCAGCCCTGGGATCGTCTCTGCGCCGACGCCGCCAGGCTGCCGCTCGCCAGCCGCAGCGTCGACCTGGTGGTGGCCAGCATGCTGCTGCACTGGTGCGAAGACCCCGTGACCGTACTCGCCGAAGTGCGTCGGGTGCTGCGTGCACCGGGCCTGCTCCTGCTCACGACCCTCGGCCCGGACAGCCTCTTCGAACTGCGCCGTGCATGGTCACGGGCTGACGACCACCACACCCATACGCTCACGTTCACCGAGATGCACAACCTGGGTGATGCCCTGGTCCGCGCACGATTCACCGAGCCGGTGATCGACTCCGAGACATTGACGGTCACCTATCGGGATCCGGCACGGCTGCTTGCCGACTTGCGCCAGGTCGGCGCCGCCGACCTGGGCCCCGGGCGCCGACGCAGCCTGACCGGCCCGCGCCGCTGGCAGTCCATGCTCCAGGCCCTGGAAGGCGAGCGCCTCGACGATGGCAGGCTGCCGATGACGCTGCAGGTGACCTATGCGCAGGCCTGGACCTATGAAGGCCCTCCACCGCCCAGGGCAGGGCGGCGCCGCTTCGTGTCCGGGCAACCGTGGCCGGGGCAGGGCTGAATCCGGCCTGATCCTCAAAACCGGCCAATTGCACGGTAATCTATGCGGCCTCCGAACCTGTGTGACTGCAGGCCGGCCGGCTGAGCCCTGAATGCCACGTGCTGCGACCGGAACGGCTGCACAGTTGCATCATCGACTGACTCGAGGACGCCCCATGTACAGCGCCTACCAACGCCTTCTCTACCTTGCAGCCGCGCTCGCCCTGACCGTGGTCGTCCTCGGGGCCTGGGTACGACTCACCGATGCAGGCCTCGGCTGTCCCGACTGGCCAGGGTGCTACGGGCAGCTCACCGTGCCGAAGCACGCGCATGAGCACGAAGCGGCTGCGGCGGCCTTCCCGGACCGGCCGCTGGATACGCAAAAAGCCTGGCACGAGATGATCCACCGCTATGTGGCAACGACGCTCGGCCTGATCATCATGGCCATCGCGGGACTCGCGCTGGCGAACCGCCGCGATCCACGCCAGCCCGTCGGCCTGCCCGTAGCCCTCCTCGGCCTGGTGATCTTCCAGGGTCTGCTCGGCATGTGGACCGTAACACTGCTGGTCAAGCCGCTGATCGTGGTGGCCCACCTGCTCGGCGGTCTCTCGACGCTGGGGCTCACCTTCTGGCTCATCCTGGAAGCGCGCCGCCAGCGCGCCATGTCAGCTCCGCGCGTGGCGCGCCATGCCTCGGGGCCCGCGATCATTGCCCTGCTGGTTCTCGTCGTGCAAATCGCACTCGGCGGCTGGACGAGTTCCAACTACGCAGCACTGGCCTGCCCGGACCTGCCCGGCTGCCTCGGCCAGTGGTGGCCCAGGCAAGCGGATTGGCACGAAGCTTTCATCCTCTGGCGCGGGCTTGGCATCAACTACGAAGGTGGCGTACTCGATGCCGCGGCGCGCGTGGCAATCCACTTCACCCATCGCCTGGGTGCGCTCGTCACGTTCATCGTCATGGTCGTCGTCGGCTGGCGTGCCGTGCACGTCCGGCGTCAGACGCCAGCCATGACCACCGGCGGCTGGCTGGTGCTCGCGGCAGTCAGCCTGCAGGTCATCCTCGGCCTGAGCACCGTGTGGTTCGGCCTGCCGCTGTGGGTCGCCACTGCGCATAACGGCGGCGCCGCCCTGCTGTTGCTCGCCATCATCAACCTGAACCATGCGGCGTCCTTCGCCAGCATGCGCGCACTCCGGTAGCCGGTGCCGTGCGGCGCCAGGCACCGTGATCCCATGACCCACGCTGCGGCAGCCGCAGCGGATCGCCTCGGAGAAAGCCTGCGCAGGGTCTTCGGCCTGCACGAGTTCCGGCCCCACCAGCGGGAAATCATCGAAGACCTCATCGCCGGCCGGGACGTTTTCGTCCTCATGCCCACCGGCGGCGGCAAGTCGCTGTGCTACCAGTTGCCGGCGCTGCACCGGCCGGGCGTTGCCATCGTCGTCTCCCCGCTCATCTCGCTGATGAAAGACCAGGTGGACAGCCTTGCGGCCACCGGCGTGCGGGCGGCCTGCTACAACTCCTCGCTCGAACCCATTGCCGCACGCCGCGTAC
>CAZQGA010000301.1:0-2932 GCA_964592735.1 uncultured Chromatiaceae bacterium
CCACGGACGGGATTCATTGTTCGGGAGGGCAGGGGTTCGCCGACGGTAATCAGCCGGATATTCATCGGCAGGGAAAGCGCGGAATATTTTCAATTGTTCAATGTTAACAAAGGGCCGCCGGTCAATGAAAGCAGCCGGGAGCGTGATGATCGCCGCGGTGATTTCCATGGTACAAAAGGCCTGCGCATCGGTAATGATGGACACGCCGTTACGTGCCGTTGCGCCGCCAATCCAGTTTGCTTGCCCGGAGTCCCGCTTTGTCAGACCAGTATTACGAGATCACCGAAATCACCGGAGACCTCGTCTCCCGGGAGCAGGTCGAGCGGATGACGCATCGCTACGTCTGGGCGGGTGGTTACTGCGGGGGCAAGGACGTGCTGGAGGTCGGTTGCGGAACCGGCCCTGGGCTCAGCTACCTCGCGGGTCTCGCACGCAGTCTGGCTGCCGGCGACTACTCGCAGGAGATGGTCGGGATCTGCCGCAAGCGGCTCGGCCCGCACATCCGCCTGAGCCAGTTTGACGCCCAGCAACTGCCCTTTCCCGACCAGAGCCTGGATGTCGTCCTCATGTTCGAGGCGCTTTATTACGTGCCGGACGCCGAGCGGTTTTTCGCCGAGTGCCGCCGTGTTCTCCGCGCGGGTGGACGCATGCTGATCGCCAATGCCAACAAAGACTTGTACGACTTCAACCCGAGTCCGAATAGTCATATGTACCACGGTACCGTCGAGCTGGCCGCGGCCTGTCGGCGGCACGGTTTTGTGCCCGGGCTCTTCGGCTATCTGCCGTTTACCGGGGTGTCCATGCGGCAACGCCTGCTGCGACCCGTGAAAAAGCTCGCCGTGATGACTGGCCTCATGCCCCAGACCAATGACGGCAAGAAGTGGCTCAAGCGCATTGTCTTCGGGGGGCTCGTGCCACTGCCGTCCGACATCGACGCTGGGGGCTTCGTGATGACCTCGCCTGCTTCCCTGGTGCCCGATGCCCCGGACCGTGTGCACAAGGTCATCTACTGCTGCGGTACGCTCCCCAGCTGAGCTGGCGCCACCTTTTCTGCACCCTTGTCGTATCATGGCCGCGTCGAGGCCGGGGTCCGATGAATGGCCAGCCTTGCTTGATGCCCGGGGTTGGGAGCGAACATCTTGACCAGCGTATTGCGCCTGCGACTCGTCCAGCTGCCGGTTTTCGCCAAGCGGGCCATCGTCGGCCTCTGTGACATCGTCCTGGTCAGCCTCGCGCTGGCGCTGGCCCTGCTGGTGCTCGGCTCAGCACCGGGATTTCCTTCTGGCAACCAGGTCATCCTCTTTGGTATCGCCGCCGCCCTGACGGTGCCCGTGCTCGGCGCGCTGCGCCTGTACCGGGCCATCATCCGCTTCATTGGCGCGGAAATGCTCTCCCACGTGCTGCGGGGTACGGCACTGTTGGCCGTACCCGTGGCCCTGGCTGCCGGCCTGCTCGATATCGGCCCGCCAAGGAACGCACTTGCGCTGGGGCTGGTGTTCTGGACTTTCGCCTCCTTCCTGCTCGGGGGCGTGCGCCTGCTCATGCGCTCGCTGCTGATCCACGCAGACGAGGCTGGCGAGCCGGTGGCGATCTACGGGGCCGGGGAGGCCGGCCGACGCCTGGTGGCGGCCGGTGCCCACAATCCGGAGCTGCGCCCGCTGCTGTTCATCGATGACGATCCGAACCTGCAACGACGCCTGGTGGCAGGCATCCCCGTGGTGAGCCGCGATGAACTGCCGGCGCTCGTGTCCCGCTACGGGATCCGCCGCGTGCTGCTGGCCTTGCCCTCAGCCTCGCGCCACCGCCGCCGCCAGATCCTTGCGCACCTGGAGCCGCTGGGGCTGCAGGTGCAGACGGTGCCCGACATCGCCGATCTCGTGACCGGCAAGGCCCGGGTCGAGGAACTGCGCAACGTGGATATTGCCGACATCCTCGGCCGCGATCCGGTGCCGCCCCGCGAGGCGCTGCTCGATGCCTGCATCCGCGGCAAGTGCGTCATGGTGACGGGCGCGGGTGGCTCCATCGGCTCGGAGATCTGCCGGCAGATCGTCGAGCTGGGTGCCACGCGGCTGGTGCTGTTCGAGCGGGCGGAGTTTGCCCTTTACCGGATCGAGGCCGAGCTGCGCGCCCGGCTGCAGGAGCGTGGCCTGCAGGTGGAGCTGGTGGCGATCCTGGGCTCGGTGCACCACCGCAACCGCGTGCGCCAGGTGGTGCGCGCCTTCCGCGTGCAGACCATCTACCACGCGGCCGCCTACAAGCACGTGCCGCTGGTGGAATTCAACATGGCCGAGGGCGTGCACAACAACGTCATCGGCACCTGGTACACGGCGGAGGCGGCGGCGGAGGCGGGGGTGGAAACCTTCGTGCTGATCTCCACCGACAAGGCCGTGTGGCCGGTCAACGTGATGGGCGCGACCAAGCGCCTCGCCGAGCTGGTGCTCCAGGGCATGGCGGCCCGTGGCGGGGGCACGCGCTTTTGCATGGTGCGCTTCGGCAATGTGCTGGAATCCTCCGGTTCCGTGGTGCCGCTGTTCCGCGAGCAGATCCGCCGTGGCGGGCCGGTGACGGTGACGCACCCGGAGGTGATCCGCTATTTCATGACCATCCCCGAAGCCGCACAGCTCGTGCTGCAGGCCGGGTCGATGGGCGCCGGCGGGGATGTCTTCGTGCTCGACATGGGCCAGCCGGTGAAGATCGCTGACCTCGCCCGGCGCATGGTGCAGCTGATGGGCCTCTCGGTGCGCGATGACGACAACCCGCAGGGTGACGTCACGATCGTCTTCACCGGACTGCGGCCCGGCGAGAAGCTCTACGAGGAGCTGCTCATCGGCGAGAACGTCGCGGCGACCGAACACCCGAAGATCCTGCGTGCCTACGAAGAAAGCCTGCCCTGGGATCAGGTGCAGGAGGTGCTGGGGCAGATCCTCCTGGC
>CAZQGA010000302.1:0-2902 GCA_964592735.1 uncultured Chromatiaceae bacterium
GCCTTCTGGGTGACGAAGCGCGTCTGCGGCATCGGCCCGTCGACCGCATCGACCAGCAGGAGCACGCTGTCCACCATGGAGAGCACGCGCTCGACTTCGCCGCCGAAATCGGCATGGCCCGGGGTGTCGACGATGTTGATGCGCCAGTCCCGCCAGCGGATGGCGGTATTCTTGGCGAGGATGGTGATGCCGCGTTCGCGCTCGAGATCACCCGAGTCCATCGCCCGTTCCGGCAGCACGAAGCGGTCATCGAGCGTGCTCGACCGCTTCAGGAGCTGATCGACCAGGGTGGTCTTGCCATGATCGACGTGGGCGATGATGGCGATATTGCGCAGGCGATTGGCGGCTGACATGGGGTGCAGGGGCCGGGAGGCCGGGGGCAGACGAAGCGCGGCATTATACGGCCCGCTGCCGGCAAATGCCCGGCAAGCCGGTGGCCGCTGCTGCGGCCCGGGGAGAGTGCGGGTTGCTGGCTATAATGCCTGCACCATGAGTCACGACCTGGTGTGCTGGCGCTGCGGCGCATCCCTGGCAGCGCTGTCCCTGCCGCTGCGACGGCTGGAGGAATGCCCGTCCTGCCGTGCCCAGTTGCATGTCTGCCGGCTGTGCCGCGCCTGGGATCCGCGCATCCAGCGCCGCTGCCGCGAGGATGACGCCGAGGAGGTCAGGAACAAGGAACAGGCCAATTTCTGTGATTACTTCAAGCCCCGGCCCGGTGCATACGATGCCGCGGGCGCCGCCGCTGAAACTGCAGCCCGCGACCAGTTGGCGGCCCTGTTCGGCAATGGGAGTTCCCCCGATGGAAAGGTTGGTGGCTGAGTCCCGGCGGGCATGCCAGGGGTCTGCCCGTCCGGCGAGCGCCCTGCAACCGGCAGGAGTGCAACCCGCCCTGGAAACGAGGAATTGCGCATGCGCCGTGTGATTGCCCTTCTGACCCTGTGCGTCCTCACCTTGCAGAGCGCAGCCTGCGGGCTGCTGCTTTACCCCGAGCGCAGGGGCCAGACTTCGGGGCGTATCGATCCCGGGGTGGCGATCCTCGACACGGCCGGGCTCATTGTTTTCATCGTGCCCGGACTCGTCGCTTTCGGGGTGGATTTTGTCACCGGCTGCATCTACCTGCCGGGTGGCGCGAGGCGGGCGGATGCCGGACAACCGGCAACCCTGGTTCTCGATCCCGGCAAGCTGGATGCCGCGGGCATCGAAGAGGCGGTGCAGGCCGCCACGGGCCAGGCCGTGGACCTCGCAGATCCCGCGGTACAGATGATCGCCGTCGCTGACCCGGCGGCCCTGCGGCGGGTGTTGGCCGGGCCTCCCTGAGCGGCGGGTGGTCCTGCAACCCCCGGGGATGGCGGGTGCCGCGGCTTTACCAAACAAGGGGTTGGGGCGGCCCGGGATTGCCCGGCAAACCGGCCGGTGATAGGCTACGCAACCTCAATTTTCCCAGCGTTGCCCTCCCGGCAGACCCCAACCCACGCGCTGCATGCCAGGCCGACCGGCTGGCGCGTCGAGGCATTGTCCATGGCCAGTGAACGACTGAAAAAGAAGAGCAGCGAAGCGGTCGAGAAGCAGGATCCGAAGGCAGCTGCCCACGCGGAGCCATTCCGGCTCGTTTCCGTTGAGCGCACCGAGCCGCCCGAGGGCGCTGCGGGCAAGAACTGGTACCGTTACACGATCCGCCAGGGCGCCAACGCCATCAACGGTTACCTGCAAGGCACGTCAGCAGCCGTCAAACACGCGGCCGAGCAGATCGTCAACCAGCTCAACGAGCGGCGTGCCGGCCGCTGGGGCTATCGCACGACGCGTGCTGCCGCTCCTGCCCAGAGCGGCTGAGCGCGCCTGGCGGGACCGCGAACTGCGTCCGGCCCCGGACGCAGTCCCTGTGAGTGTCATCACAGCCTGCGGGCGCCGCCGCGGGTAATTTTCCGTGCAGGCCACGGGCAATGCCCTGGCCTGCGTGGCGGCAGGGAGGCTGCCGCGCCCCTTCTACCGCCTGGACTCTCCTGTTCCGGCATTGTCAGCCCGCTTGTTCGAGTGCGTACCTGAGCGCGTCGTCCACGGTTTCAAGCCAGACAAAGGTCAGTTGCGCACGGGCGCTCTCCGGGATTTCATCGAGGTCCTTGCGATTGCGGGCCGGCAGCAGTACGGTGTGGATGCCGGCGCGCAGGGCGGCCAGGGTCTTTTCCTTGATGCCACCCACCGGCAACACCAGCCCGCGCAGGCTGATCTCGCCGGTCATGGCCACATCACTGCGCACCTTGCGATCGGTCAGCAGCGAGGACAGCGCGGTGAACAGCGCCACGCCGGCGCTCGGGCCATCCTTCGGGATGGCACCTGCGGGAACATGGATGTGCAGGTCGTGCTCGTCGAAACGATAGTCGCCAAGGCCCAGGCTGTCGGCGCGGGCCTTGAGCAGCGTCACGGCGGCCTGCGCGCTTTCCTTCATCACGTCGCCGAGCTGCCCGGTGAGGATCAACCCGCCCTTGCCGCGTACGGCAGTCGCCTCGACGAAGAGGATGTCGCCGCCCACGGGCGTCCAGGCGAGCCCGGTGGCCACCCCGGCGGTGGCGGTGCGCAGTGCCACTTCCGGCTCGAAGCGCGGTGCGCCCAGCACTTCGGGCACGCTGTCGGCACTGATTTGCACCGCTTCTGACCGTCCCTCGGTGATGCGCACTGCGGCGTTGCGCAGCACGGCGCCGATCTCGCGCTCGAGGTTGCGCACGCCCGCTTCGCGCGTGTAGCGGCCGATGAGGAGCTGCAGGGCCTCGTCGCTCACCTGTGCCTGGGCGTCGCTGAGCCCGTTGGCGGCGAGCTGCCGCCCGACCAGGTAACGCCGTGCGATCTCGAGCTTCTCTTCCTGCGTGTAGCCGGGCAGCTCGATGATTTCCATGCGATCGCGCAGCGG
>CAZQGA010000303.1:0-2856 GCA_964592735.1 uncultured Chromatiaceae bacterium
GGATCGACCTCACCGCCACCAACTCCTTCCACCAGTACCTGTTCGAGGCGCCGGTGGACGATGCCAACACCCGGCTGTTCTTCGTCAACATGCGCAACTGGCTGGTCGAGGACAAATACGACCAGCGCATGGAAGACGTGACCCTGCGGGTGGTGGACGAGGACATCCGGATCCTCGAGCAACTCAGCCCGGTACGTACGCCCGACACCAATACCAGGGAAATCCTCGTCCCGGGTGACCATGCGGTGGTGCGCTACCGCGAGTGGCTGAAGAAGTGGGATGCCCGCGGCTGGCGTATCGACACGAAGGCGCTGAAGGAAAAGCAGGGTGACGTCGCCATGACCATTCCCTGCCCGGGACGCCGTGAGTCGGGCAACTGGGTGCTCGACACGGTGCCGCTGCTGCCGGCGACGGACACGCCGGCCGCCAGGTAAGCCCGCCGGAACCGGGCCGGAGCCCCTCCCCGGGACGGAGCGGCTAGAACTGCGCGGTGAAAAACCGCGCAGAACGCTCGTCGGCGAATTCGATCTGCCGGTCGGTGCTGATGCTGGCCGGGTTGTCGAAGAGCTGGTGCGAATACAGCGCAAAGCCCTGGTGGTTGCCACCAGGCAGGCTGATATAGCGTACCGTGCGCGGCAGGTTTTCCTGTGTCTCCTCGAACCGCTCGTCCGGCAACATGCCATCACGATCGCCGCGGATGAAGATCATCGGCACCGTCACCTTGCTGTAGTCACCCGGCACCAGGCTCGCCCACAGGGCCAGTGCCTTGACCGCCGGGGCATGGCGGGCAATGAGTTCCAGGGCTGCAAAGCCGCCCGTGGAATGCCCGATCACCACCCAGTCGCCGACACCGAAGCTGTCCATGCGGGCAGCGATGGCATCCACGGCGTTGATGGGCAGACGCATCGGGCTGGCGGGTACATAGACTGTGTAACCGATGCCGGCGAAGAACGCGGCCGACTTCGTGTAGGCAAGCGGCCTGACGAGTGCGCCGTGGATGAGCAGCAAGCCGTGACCATTGGGCCGCTGCGGGGTGAAGACGAGCGCACCATCCGCCTCGACAGCAGATGTGTACCCATCACCTTGCAGGTACTGGCTGGCTTCCTGCAGCGGCCGGCCTTCACGCTGATACAAGGCAAACACACCGGCGGCAACCAGCACCAGCAGGACAAGCAGGACAATCCCGATTTTCTTCAGCACGCGCATCCGGCCAGGCCTCCACCCATCGCCTTGTGGCGGGCGCCATTATAGGGAACAGTTCCAGGCCGGGATGAACGCGCAGCCTGGACACGGCGCGAAAAAAAGAAGGGCCGCATCGCTGCGGCCCTTCCGTGAGATCGGGTGTTGCCCAACCTCTGGATCGTGACTCCGATCCGCGCGCTCAGACCGCCACCGAAGGCAGCTCCGCTGTCAGGCCGAGACGCGAAGGTTGCACAAACACCGTCGGAATCCCACTAGACATTGGATCACCTCCTTTTCACCGTTGCAGGAGGCCTGAGTATTGGAGGGTGTTGGCGCAAAATGCAAGCAGGGGCCGTCACACTCCCGTGCGACCCGGGTCAGCGGTAGCGCAGACGCTTGCAGAATTTCACGCTGCAGCGATCACAGCGCGGGGCACCAGTCACACACAGGGCCGCAAGCGCCGGGCTGGCGAATGCCGTGAGAAGGCTGGTGACCTCACCGCTGCTGATGCCGGCGTGGCGCGACCAGCCCTCGAGCATGCCGGCTGCCGCGTCGGGTGCTGGCACATGATGGCTGATACCGAGGCGTCCGGGGCCGAGCAGACGCGCGAGATGCCCGGGCGCCAGTGGCGGCTCGAGCGGCAGTTCGCCCGCACGCGCCCGCAATGACGGATAGTCGAAACCATTGCGCTGGAGCGTTGCGCGGACCTGCTCCATCAGATCCAGCGGCCTGAGCCAGGCCTGGTTGTGGCGGAACCAGTAGCAGGCCTGGGTCATGCCGCCACCCACCATGTCGGGCAGGTCCTCGAACTCTTCACGGGCGAAGTAGCGCTCCTGCAGGTCGGGCGCAAAAAATGCCTTGAGGGTATCGCGGTCCACGCGCGTCGGACCCATCTTGCCGTTGCCCTGGCCGTGCACGAGTGGGTGCCAGTGCAGCAACACGAAATCCCCGTCAGCCGCCAACGCCTTCATGACGCAGGCGCGATACGCCGCATGGCGCACCGGATCCATGTTGTGCAGCAGGCCGTGATCGAGCACCAGGTCGTACTGCTGCGGCGGTTCCCACGCAGTGATGTCGGCTTCCACCGCATGCACCGTCACGCCATTTTCCGCTGCGCGCTGTTGCGTGTATTCCAGCGCTTTGGGAATTAAAGCGAGCGCCGTCACTTCCCAGCCCATCGGGGAAAGAAACACCGCGCCGGCGCCGCCGCCGCGGCCGGCGCCGAGCGCCCGCCCGGGCGGGCGCCGGCGGCAGACCTCGGACAGGAACAGGGTGGGCTCCTCGTGGGCCCAGGGCAGATCCTGCCAGTCTTTGGCCCAGCCGTAGGTGGCCAGGAACGTCTTTTTCTCGTGGGTGTTCATGGTGCGACGCATGGAAAACGGAACATCCGGGTCAGTTTACCTGCGCGGCACCCCGGCAAGCTGCCGCTGCTGCGGCAAGCGCCGATCTGCGCCACCGGCCTCAGGCTTCATTGAGCCGCCACTCGGCACGGTAGTTCAGGCCGAGGCGGATCAGTCTCTGCAGGAGCTTCCCGTAGTCGGCGCCGGCACTGTGGGCGGATTCGGCAAGGTCTTCGCCATAGGCAAGGTTCGGGTTGCAGTTGGCCTCCAGCACGTAGACGCTGCCGTCCTCGCGCATGCGGAAATCCATGCGCGCATAGCCGCTCATGTGCAG
>CAZQGA010000304.1:0-604 GCA_964592735.1 uncultured Chromatiaceae bacterium
GCACGGCCATGTCGTCCAGTCCGGTGATGCGGGTGAGGTTGTAGGCCCGGTTCCACGTCTGGAGCAGCAGCAGGTACTGGACCAGGGCCGCGACCAGGGCGGGATCTGCCGGCACGCCGAGCTGCGCCAGCCCGTCAGTGAGGCGCTGTTCGACGTCCATGAAAACCCGGGGCCCCTTAGGTTCTGCGGCAGTATAGCCAAAGCCGGCGGCTGCCCGCCGCTGCCCGCTGCCGCTTTCGATCAGGCGAGGCGAACGAGCGTCCGGCCGGTCATGCGGCCCTCGACGTAGGCGTCGAAGCACTCCGCCAGCCCGTCGAGGCCCACCTCACGGGTGACGATCCGGTCGAGGTGCGCGGGCCTGAGGTCGCTGCCAAGGCGCTGCCAGACCGCCAGGCGCAGCGCACGGGGCACGTCTACCGAATTGATGCCGAGCAGGCTGACGCCGCGCAGGATGAACGGCATGACGGTGGTGTGGAGTTCCGGCCCGGCGGCAAGGCCGATGCTGGCGATGTTGCCGAGCGGAGCAACCGTGCGCGTCAGCCAGGCGAGGGCGCTGCCACCCAGATTGTCCACCGCCCCGCCCCAGCGGATCTTTTCCAGCGGG
>CAZQGA010000304.1:614-2855 GCA_964592735.1 uncultured Chromatiaceae bacterium
AGCTGCTGCACCTCGCTGGCCCCGAGATCGCGCAGGTAGGCCTCGACATCAGGCCCGGCCTTGTGGGTCAGCGCCGTGACCCGGTAGCCGCGCTGGCTGAAGATGTCGATCGCGATGCTGCCGACGCCCCCGGTGGCGCCCGTCACGGCAATCGGGCCGAGTTCGGGCTGCTGTCCATTGTGTTCCATGCGGTGCACGGCACAGGCGGCCGTGAAACCCGCCGTGCCGATCGCCATGGCTTCGCGCAGGTCCAGCCCTTGCGGCAGCGGATTGAGGAAATCAGCCGGCAGGCGCGCAAACTCGCTGAAGCCGCCGTCGCAGGACTCGCTCAGGCCGCAACCGGTGACGACGACGGGATCGCCGGCCTTGAAACGTGAATCGCTCGAGGATTCCACGGTGCCGGCGATGTCGATGCCGCCCACCAGCGGATAGCGGCGCAGGATGCGGCCCTTGCCGGTACCGGCCAGCGCGTCCTTGTAGTTGATGCCCGACCAGGCCCCGCGGATGAGGACCTCGCCGGGGGAAAGCTCATCCAGCCGCAGCCGCTCGAGGCGCGCGACGATGCGGTTCTGCTCGAGATGGATGCGAAAAGCCCTGAAATCCTGCATTTGGTGGTCCCCGGGGCAGCCCTGCCCCGCCGTGCAGCTGTGTTAGTGTGCCCCTCAGACACACCCAAGGGGAATCACCATGCTGCGCAGCCTTGTTGCCACGCTCTGCCTCACGCTCGCCGCCGGCAGCGCATGGGCCGAGCCCACCGCCGCCCCGGCGCCATTGCGGAGCATTACGGTCGATGGTACCGGTTCGGTCATGGGCACGCCGGACAAGGCGCAGGTACGCCTCACCGTGCAGAAGTCAGCAAGCTCGATGGACAAGGCCCGCACCGAGGCAGTCGCGGTCGTCCAGCGCTTCCTGGCCCTGACGAAAAAACTCGGCATCCCGGAGGGCAAGGTCCGCACCACCAGTGCGATGGTGAATCCCGACTACCGCTGGGATCAGCCCACCTCCCGCCAGGTACTCGTCGGCTACGTGGTGCAGCGGGAGCTCGAAGTCGAGGTTACGGATCTCGACAAGCTTGGTGCGCTCGTCGAAGGCGCAGTCGACGCCGGGGTGAACAACGTGTCGCCACCGGTCCTCGACAGCACGAAGCGGCGCGAACTCAACCGGCAAGCCCTGGCCGCTGCCGCCAGGGACGCAGAGGCCAACGCCCGGACGATCGCCGAGACCTTGGGCGTAAAGCTCGGCAGCCTGCGCGAACTCGCTGCAGCTGGAACCGCCCCGCCCCGTCCGCCAGTGCCGATGGCCATGATGCGTACTGCCATGGCCGAATCAGCCGACACCGGTGGCGCTGCCACCTACGCCCCCGGCAGCCTGGTCTTCGAAGCCAGCATCACGGCGACTTTCAATATCACAGGGCCATAATCGTCACTGGCAACTCAGTGATCATTATAACAACCTGAAAAAACAGTAATTATCAGATTTTGCCCAAGCGGATGCAGGCAACCTCGGCGGCCCCGTCCCGGACCAGCGGCGGCAGGCTTTCGGCGCAGGCCGCAATGGCATGGGGGCAGCGCGTCCTGAACACGCAGCCCGACGGCGGCGACAGGGGCGAGGGCAGCTCCCCGCTGAGCCCCGTCCACTGCCGGGCACGCTCCAGGTGCGGATCAGGCACGGGAGCAGCGGCCAGCAGTGCCCGGGTGTAGGGATGGCGCGGCCGGCTGAGCAGCTCCGCGGCCGGTGCGAGTTCCATGACCCGCCCCAGGTACATCACCATGACCCGTTGGCAGAGCTGGCGGATGACGGCCAGGTCGTGGCCGATGAAAACCAGTGACAGGCCCAGCTGCTCACGCAGCTCCCGTAGCAGCTCCAGGATCTCCGACTCGAGCGCTTGGATATCAGTATCGATCTCCTCCAGCGGGCGGGGCGGCTCGTACACGTAGAACTCACGGGTGAAGGGGATTTCGTAACCGATCCTCGTCTTGGAGTGGTCGACCCAGGCGTCGGGCACCCAGGGCAGGACCTCGGCCCCCATGTACTCCTTGACGGCCTGGCGATGCTCCTCGTTGGCGAGCCGGCCTGTCGGATCAGCCTCCCACGGGTGGTTGCTCTCGGGGAGCGGAACCAACTCGGTGTCACGCAGTTCGCTGTCGGGCTCGGGGTTGCCGTTGGAATCGAGGATGGGATCGGCCTCCTCGTCGATCGCACCCAGCGCCTCTACCAGCTTCTTGAGCAGTGCCGCCGACA
>CAZQGA010000305.1:0-1295 GCA_964592735.1 uncultured Chromatiaceae bacterium
GTCCCGAAACGCACCACACGGGGCCAATAACCGAATAACCGTAACACCGGCACCGTGCTCCTCCGTGCTCCCCGCAGGGGTCTGGATTGAAGAACGTCCGCGTGTGCAGCGGGAGCGAGAGGCCTCCCCCGGGCTGACCCGATCGCCGTCTACCAGTTGACCATGCCCAGAGCCGAGGTGGCGAGCACGAGGCCGCCGAAGGCGATGCGGTACCAGGCGAAGGCGGCGAAGCTGTGCGTGCTGACGAAGCGGATGAAGCCGCGCACCGCGAGCAGCGCAGTGATGAAGGAAAAGACCGCTGCGAGCAGCAGCGGGCCGAGACTCGCGCCGGTCAGCAGGTCCCAGCTCTTCAGGAATTCATAACCCGTGGCCGCAAGCAGTGTCGGGATGGCGAGGAAGAACGAGTACTCCGTTGCCAGCCGCCGCGACATCCCCATCGTCACGCCGCCGATGATCGTTGCCGCCGAGCGCGAGGTGCCCGGGATCAGCGCCAGCGACTGCCACAGGCCGAGGCGGAAGGCCACCGACGGCCGGACGTCGCCGACCTCCTTCAGCGTCGCCCGGTCCTCGTGGCGGTCGACCAGCAGGATCACGATGCCGCCCACGACCAGGGCGATGGCCACCGGCACCGGGTGGAACAGATAACTCTTGATCAGCTTCTGGAAGGCGAGCCCGAGGATCGCGATCGGCAGGAAGCCGAGCACCAAGTTGATGAGGAAGGTGCGTGACCCCGCATCGTGCACGAAGGTCAGTGCCGTGCGCGTCAGCAGGCGCCTGTACTCCCAGCACACCGCGAGGATGGCCGCGCCCTGGATGACGATCTCCACCGCCACGGACTGCTCACCCTGGTAACCGAGCAGTGCGCCGGTGAGGATCAGGTGGCCCGTGCTCGAGACGGGCAGGAACTCGGTGAGGCCCTCGACGATGCCGAGGATGAAGGCGGTGAACCAGTCGAGCTGCATCGGTGGTGGTGCCCCGTGTGGATGATGCCGGAAGCCAGGCTGCAGGAAGTTTCAGCGGCCTTGTAACCGAGCCCGCGATGCACTGCAACGATGCCGTTCAGGTTCCGGGCTGCGCGTCGCGCTTCTGCGCCCCGATCCAGCGCCGGATCTTGCCTTCGAGCACTGTGAGCGGCAGGGCGCCGTCTTCGAGCACGGCTGCGTGGAAGGCGCGCAGGTCGAAACGCGGGCCGAGCGCCTGCTCGGCTTCGCTGCGCAGGCGGCGGATCACCAGCTCGCCGATCTTGTAGGCGAGCGCCTGGCCGGGCCAGGCGATGTAGCGCTCGACCTCGGCGG
>CAZQGA010000305.1:1305-2842 GCA_964592735.1 uncultured Chromatiaceae bacterium
CGCTCCAGCACCTCGGCTCCCGCAGCCCGGGCGACCTCGGCGGTGGCATCGGTGGGTGTCAGCGCCGTGTGCGCCAGCAGGTAATCGATGGCCTGCTCGCGACTCCAGCCCTGCGTGTGGATGCCGGTGTCGACCACCAGGCGTGCCGCGCGCCAGGATTCATTGAACAGGCTCCCGAGCTTCATCCAGGGGTCGGTGTACAGGCCGAGTTCATCGCCGAGCCCCTCGGCGTACAGGGCCCAGCCCTCGACATAGGCCGTGGTGATGTCGGGTGCGAGGTTGAAACTGTCGTCGCTGCCAAAGCGCTGGAAACGCGGCAGCTGGTTGTTCTCCACCGTGAGGGCGATCTGGAAGTGGTGCCCGGGGATGGCTTCGTGCAGGAAGGTGCTTTCGGTTTCGTAACTGAGCCGCGCCGGCAGCTCCGAGGTGTTGACGTAGAAGATGCCCGGGCGCGTGCCGTCGGCCGACGGCGCGTAATACTCTGCTGCCGCGGATGCCTGCGCACGAAAGGCCTCCATGGGCCGGATCTCGAGGCCGGCCTTCGGCACCAGGCTGAAGAGCCGCGGCACAGCGGCCTCGACGCGTGATTCCTGCGCGCGATAGGCGCCGAGCAGATCATCGGCCGTGCGGAAGCGGAAACGCGGATCCTGGCGCATGGAAGAGGCCAGTGCCGCCGCGCCGCCGTGGAAACCTTCGCGCGCAGCGAGTTTTGCGATGCTGCCTTCGATGCGGGCCACTTCCCGCAGGCCGATCGCATGGATCTCCTCGACGGGCATTTCCGGGCTGGTATAGGCGCGTGCCAGGAATGCGTACCACTGCGCGCCTTCCGGCAGTGCGTTCAGGCCGATGCTGCTGCGGGATTTCCACAGGTACTCGTCGCGGAGAAAGACCAGCAGGCGCTGGTAGGCCGGCAGTACGGAGCCGCCGATGACATCGCGATAGGCGCGGGTGAGACGGGCGCGGTCGGCGGCGGAGAAGTCCCGGGGCATGCGGGCGACGGGCTGCCAGAACACGCTCTTCTCGGCACTGCCCGCAGCAAGCGCGGCAAGCTGCGGAATCATGCGCTCGACCACCACGCGGGGCTGCACGATGCCCTGGTCGGCACCGGCGCGCATGTTCGCGATGACGTGGTTCGCCCAGGTTGGAAAATAGCTCATGCGCGTGGCGAAGCGCTCGTAGTCGCGTACCGTCTCGAAGGGCTGCACGACCTGGCCGGAGCCGAGCTGGGCGAAAAAAGCGGCAGCGTTGTTGAACTGGTCGAGCGGCAGCAGCCGGCCCGGATACCGGGTGCTCTCGAGGGCTGTCTGCCGCGCCTGCGCGAAGACTTCCCGGGTGATGCGCCCGGCGGCGTCGAGTTCCGCCGGGTCGATGCCATTGACGCCGTCGAGGCCGCGCTGTTGCAGGGCCTTGACCGCGGCGGCGTGGGCGGCATCGGGGATGGCGAGATCGGCGTCGTAGCGGTGGTCGCCGATGAACGTCGCCGCCACGGGGAAGAGCTTCAGGTAGTCCTCGAACCAGCCCTCGACCAGGTCACGCA
>CAZQGA010000306.1:0-2840 GCA_964592735.1 uncultured Chromatiaceae bacterium
GGCCCGTAGCACCAGCGTGTTGGCGAAGAAGCCGACCACGTCTTCCAGCTCCGTACGCCGGCGTCCGGCGATCGGCGTACCGACGACGAGGTCTTCCTGGCCCGAATGACGCGCGAGCAATGCAAAGAAGACCGTGAGCAGCACCATGAAAGGCGTGCAAGCCTCGTCGCGACAGAAAACGTGGAGTGCCGCCACCAGTTCGCGCGGCAGGACCCGTGTCCAGCGGCTGCCCCGCCAGGTCTGTACCGCGGGCCGCGGCTGGTCGGTGGGCATTTCCAGGAGCGGCGGCGCGCCAGCCAGTGCTTCACGCCAATACGCGAGCTGCCGCTCCAGCGCCTCCCCCTGCAGCCATTCACGTTGCCAGGCTGCGTAGTCGGCGTACTGGAGCGCGAGATCCGGCAGCCGCACGGGACGCGATTCGTGCGCCGCCGCGTAATGCTCCATCAGATCGCGGAACAGCACGCCACTCGACCAGGCGTCGGAGATGGCATGGTGCGCAAGCAGCAGCAGGACGTGATCGTCCGGCGCGGTCTGCAACAGCCAGGCCCGCAACAGCGGACCCTGCTCGAGGTCGAAGACGTGGCCGCTCAGCCGTCCGATTTGCCGGCGCACTGCTGCTGAATCGTCTTCCATCATGGCAAGAGCCTTCAGCACAACGCGTGCGTCGGACACGACGATTTGCACGAGATCGCCGTCCTGCTGGCGCAGGCTGGTGCGCAGCGCCTCGTGCCGTGCCACCACGGCATCGAGCGCGGTCTGCATCAAGGCCTCATCGAGCGCGCCACGCAGCCGTACCGCGAGGCGCACGTTGTACGCCGCGCCCGGTCCTTCGATCTGCTCGAGGAACCAGAGCCGCTGCTGGGCGAAGGAGCAGGGAAAAACCTGTCCGCCGCCGTCGGGCGCAACGGGATGGCTGCTCATCGCAAACTCCGCGGCAGGCGCCGGATGGGCGGCAGCACCTCAGTCCTGTGCAACGCATCCAGTCGTGCCGCCATGCCCGCGATGGTGGGAGCTTCGAAGAGCGCGATGAGCGGCAGCTCCAGCGCGAACGCATCGCGCACCCGGGCGATCAGCCGCGTCGCCAGCAGCGAGTGGCCACCGAGCGCGAAGAAGTCATCGTGGATGCCGGGCGTCTCACACCCCAGCACCCCGCACCAGAGCTCGACCAGCCGGCGCTCGATCTCCGTGCGCGGCGGCACTGCAACACCGGGCCTGGCCCGGCCCGGGGCGGGCAACGCCGCCGTGTCGAGCTTGCCGTTCGCCTTGCGCGGCAGGGCATCGAGGGTGACGAACGCCCCGGGAATGAGGTACTCCGGCAGCCGTGCGCGCAGCCGCTGGCGGGTGCTGGCTTCATCGTAAGGCTTGCTGCCATCTGCCCGCGGGACGAGCCAGGCGACGAGCAGCCCCTCCCCGTCCATCTCGGCAACGCTGACTGCCGCTTCGGTGATGGCGGGATCCTCAGCCAGCGCCGCCTCCACCTCCGCCGGCTCGATGCGCATCCCCCTGAGCTTCACCTGCCGGTCTGTACGCCCGGCATGCAGCCACTGCCCGTCGGGCAGCCGCCGCAGCCGGTCACCGCTGCGGTAGCGGCCCGCTGCACCGGAGCCCGGGGCCAGGTACGGGCTGCTGATCTCGAGCTCGCCCTGCCAGCCGTCCTCCACCTGGATCTGCACCCCCGGTACCGGCAGGCCCACCGGCAGCTCCTCACCCGACACCCGGGTGTCGTGGTCGGCGAAGTACTGCAGCACCGTCGTGCACTCGGTCAGCCCGAACCCGTTGACGAAGCGCGCCCCACGCCGGAAGCGCAGCCTGAAGAGCTCGAGGTCGCTGCGCCGGGCGGCCTCGCCGCCCAGTACCACGAGGCGCACGGCAGAGAGGTCTTGCTCGCAGGTCACCCAGCCACCGAAGAGATAGCGGTACACCGTCGGCGTGAAGTGCAGCAGCGTGAGCCGCTCCCCGGCGATGCGGTCGACCAGCTCCGGGGCGCTCTGCCCGCCGCGCAGGTCGAGCGGGTGGACCGAAGCGCCGTTGAGCAGCGCACCGAAGATGTCCTGCACTGCTGCGTCATAGCCATAGCCGGAGAACAGCGCCAGGCGATCCCCCGGGCCGATGCCGAGCTGCGCGCTCCAGGTGCCGATCTGCCCGAGCACGTTCTCCTGCGTCTGCACCACCGCCTTCGGCCGACCCGTCGTGCCCGAGGTGTAGAGCCGGTAGGCAGGGGCCTGCGGGTCTGCGGGCAGGGACGCCAGCCCATCGTGCTCCCCTCCTTCATCGCCCATCACCAGCGCCAGGCCGGTCTCCTCGAGCCAGGGCGCAGCCGACAGCCGTGCGCCGTCGGTGACTACCGCGCTGACGCCCGCATCGGCCAGAAGCTCGCTCTGCCGCGCGGGCGGCGCATAAGGATCGAGCGGCAGGTACGCGCAGCCGGCGCGCAAGGCCCCGAGCACGCCCGCCACCATCACCCGGTCATGGCCGAGCAGCAGCGCCACCGTGCCGGTGGCACCTGTACGAGCCAGTTGTGCGGCGATGCACCCGGCCTCCCGGTTGAGCTCACCGTAGGTCCAGGCGCCCGTTGCGTCCTGCACCGCGAGTGCGCCCGATCGCTCCGCCGCCACCGCGGCGAAGCGCCCGGCGAGCGTATCCCCGGTGCTGAACGGCAGCGCCCTCACCACCGGGCGCAGGCGCGCGGCCTCGCCTGCCGTCCGTGCCAGTGCCGCCTCATCGAGCAGCGGCACCGACCCGAGACGCTGGTCGGCGTCAGCGGCGAACGCCGCGAGAACCTCCCCGTAGCTACCCGCCAGCGCCACCACCGTCGCCGCATCAAACAGGTCGCTGTCGTA
>CAZQGA010000307.1:0-2837 GCA_964592735.1 uncultured Chromatiaceae bacterium
CGGGTACTGGTGGTGGACTGCCCACCGGCAACCCAGCGCCGCCGCCTGCTCGAACGCGACAGTGAAGATCCCGGCCAGGCGGCACGCATCCTCGCCGCCCAGCTCGACCCCGCAGCACGGCGCGCGCGCGCCGATGACATCATCGACAATGACGGCGATCTCGCACGGTTGCGCACGCAGGTGGGCGCGCTGCATGAGCGCTATCTCGCCCTGGCCGCAGCTGGCGAAGCACCCCCGGCGCAACGCTGAGCCGCCTCCGTTGCCCTGCCCGGTGGGCTGGCGCAGAATACCCGCGATTCTGCCGCCCAACCTTCACCGAACCGGGAACGAAGCGCACGACATGACGCCTCCTGCCGATGTGCTGCCCGCACCGTCAGCCGCGCCTGCCCTGGTGCTCTACGAGCAGCCCCTGGCCGAGCGCATGCGCACCTACCTCCGGCTGGAATCGCTGTACCAGCAGTTCCAGCACCATATCGATGGCCCGTCGCCCTGGAGCACACGCGCCGTGGTGTCGAGCCTGCTCGACATCATCACGATCCTCAATCGCGGCGACGTGCGCAACGACGTGCTGAAGGAACTCGACCGCCAGCTCCTCCAGTTCGACCGCTACCAGAACATGCCCGCCGTCGATGACGGCCGGCTGAAGGCCGTCATCGGCAACCTGCGCCAGCTGCGCGAGGAAGTGCACGCCATCGGCTCCCAATACCTGCAGCCGGTGCGCGAAAACGAATTCCTCAATGCCATCAGGCACCGCAGCGCCATCCCCGGTGGCGTCTGCGAATTCGACCTGCCCGAATACAGCCACTGGCTGCGGCTGCCCTACGCTGATCGCATCGCCAACATCGAGCACTGGATGGCGACCATCCGGCCCCTGTGCACGAGCATCGTCGAGCTGCTGTGGCTCACGCGGGAAAGTGCACGGAAGACACCGCAGGTGGCAGCCAACGGCGTCTATCACCACGTCCTGGCACGCGACGGCGGCTCCAACCTGCTGCGTGTGGGCCTGCCAGCCGGGACGGTGATCTATCCGGAGATCAGCGGCAGCCACCATCGGTTCACGATGCGCTTCATGGAATGGCCGGGTACGCCGCAAAGCCGGCCGGTGCAGGTGACGCGCGACGTACGCTTCCAGCTAATGGTCTGCTGAAGCCGCACGGGCCGCCAGCAGCGCATCGATCACGGGCAGATCGGCGGGCAGCAACCCGGCGCCGGGCAGGCGCTCGAGGGTTTCCCAGCGCAGGGGCTGGCCCTCCAGGGCACGGGGCTCGCCCGTGTAACGCACGACAGTCCACACATCGAGCAATACCCGGCGCTCCGGGTACGCGTGCCGGCACTGCAGCAGTGGCTCGGCAGCCAGCACTTCGATGCCGATTTCCTCGCGCAGCTCGCGCTGCAGGCCGGCCAGCGGCAGTTCCCCGGGCATCAGCTTGCCGCCGGGAAATTCCCAGCCACCCGCCTGGTGCGAACCAGGCGGCCGGCGGGCGATGAGGACGAGACCCTCGGTGCTGCGCACCACGCCGGCGACGACGTGGATTTCGCCCGCTACTCCGTCCGGCCGTGGCACTGCTTGAACTTCTTCCCCGAACCGCAGGGACAGGGTTCGTTGCGGCCGACCTTGCGCCCGTCCCGCACGAAGGGTGTATCCGCCGGGGTGGGCGGCGGCAGTGGCATACGGGGCCGCGCCCCGCCCGGGATGCCGGACCGCGCCGCCCCGAGCGGTGCACGTACACCGGCAGGAGCAGCGGCAGGCTGTTCCGGGGAGGCGATCGCCGAGGCCGCCTCGGCATGGCTGAACTGCATGCGCTGCTCGTCGGCCTCCCGCTCGGCCGCCACCGCGGCCAGCTCTTCCTCGCTCTGCAGCCGGATGCGCGTGAGCAGCGATATCGTCTCGCGCTTCACGAGCTCGAGCATCTGCGCGAACATCTCGAAGGCCTCGCGCTTGTATTCCTGCTTCGGGTCGCGCTGGGCGTAGCCACGCAGGTGGATGCCCTGGCGCAGGTAATCCATCGCGGCCAGGTGCTCCTTCCAGTGATGATCCAGCTGCTGGAGCATCACCGTCTTCTCCAGGTGACGCATGAGCTCGGGCCCGATCTGCTCGCACTTGTGCTGGTAGGCGGCGCCGACCGCGGCGAGAATGCGCTCGCGCAGCTTCTCGTCATCGGGGCGCTCGTCCTGGCCGAGCCACTCCCCGAGCGGCAACTGCACCAGGAAGTCACGCTCCAGCGCCTGCTGCAGGGCAGGCAGCTCCCACTGCTCGGCCAGGCTGCCGCGGGGCATGAACCCGTCGATGAGGGTGCCAACGACCTCGTTGCGGATGCCGGTGATGGCATCGGCCACGTCGTCGGCGCCCATGAGCTCGTTGCGCTGCTGGTAGATCACCTTGCGCTGGTCGTTGGCAACGTCGTCGTACTCGAGCAGGTTCTTGCGCGCATCGAAGTTGTGTGCCTCGACCTTGCGCTGCGCGCGCTCGATCTGCTTGGTGAGCATGCGGCTCTCGATCGCTTCGCCCTCCTGCATGCCGACCCGGGCGAGGAGCGCCTTGGTGCGCGCGGGGTCGCCAAAGATGCGCATCAGGTTGTCTTCCATCGACAGGTAGAAGCGGCTCGACCCGGGATCACCCTGGCGCCCGGAGCGGCCGCGCAACTGGTTGTCGATGCGGCGCGACTCATGGCGCTCGGTGCCGATGATGTGCAGGCCGCCGGCGGCGAGCACGGCGTCGTGGCGCTGCTGCCAGGCGAGCCTGCGGGCATCGCGTTCGGCATCGCCAATCTCCCCGCCGAGGGCCGCCAGCTCGGACTGCAGGTTGCCGCCGAGCACGATGTCGGTGCCGCGGCCGG
>CAZQGA010000308.1:0-2816 GCA_964592735.1 uncultured Chromatiaceae bacterium
CGGATGATGCCAGCCATTCAATGGCCGTGGCCGGCGTAATGATCTGGAAATGTACCTTCCCGGCAAGACTCAGCAAGTCCTGGTCGCCCGTAACCAGCCATTCCGCCCCACCCACCGACGCCAGCTCAAGAAAGACCCGATCGTGCCTGTCCCGGCACCGCGGCACCGGTGGCCTCTTCCGCCACGGCGCCACCACTTCGCCGAATGGCAGGTAGTCTGCCAGCAATTCCTCGCGCTCGTCGGGCGTGAGCTTGAATTTCGGATAAGCGAGAACGCGCAGGAGCTCTGCGACGGTCTGGCCGCAGAGCAATGGCGACAGCACTCCTGATTGCCAGGCTGTGCGCAGCGGCACCAGACGACCTTGCGCAAACAGGAGCGCCGACAGGACCGTGTTGGTGTCGAGGACAGTTCGTCGCAGCCCAGCCATCAGCGGGCCTTGCTACCCGCCTTGCGCGCCCAGGCGATGGCGTCCACGACGTCTTGGTCGGAAATCGCGAGTTCCGCCAGCTTGGCCCGGACTGCATCCGCGCGCTGGATTCGCACCGGAGTCAGGACGATCTGGCCGGATTCCATGCGGACCTCGTAGTACTGCGGATCTCCCACCGCTCTGGTGACGGCCTTCGGCAGGGTCAGCTGGTTCTTGGCGGTCATCTTGGCAAGCATGGCTGGTCCCGGAAGTAAGGATGCCTTACTTTAGCAGGCTGTGGGCTTTATGCAAGCAAGCCCTTCCGGGCTGCCCGGGCAGCTATCATCCCCGCAACTCTTCCAATGCCTGATCGCTTGCACGATCCGGACGCATTCCATGACCCCGACCAACCATCTGGCCGCCAACTCAGCCCCCTGCCCCCGCTGCGCGAAGCCGCCTGCGCTCTGCATCTGCGACCGTGTGGAGCCGGTGACAACGCGCCTGCGCGTGGTCATCCTCCAGCATCCGCAGGAGGATGATGCGCTGCTTGGCACGGCGCGGCTGGTGACGCTCACGCTGCCCAATGCAGAAGTCCGCGTCGGCCTTTCCTGGCCGTCTCTCGCGGGCGCGCTGGGCGTGGCGGCAGCCGATGCCGGCCGCTGGGCGGTGCTGGCGGCGGCGAAGCTGCCGGAGGCGGCGCTCGCAGCGGCGCAGCGTGATCATGTGGCGCTGGTGGACCGTCGTGGCGCCCTGCTCGACCGCTTGCACTACCGGCTCGAGGGCATCCTCGTGCTCGACGGCACCTGGAGCCAGGCGAAGACGCTGTGGTGGCGCAACCCCTGGTTGCTGAAGCTGCCGCGCCTGGTACTGGTGCCGCGGGAGCCTTCGATGTACGGGAAGCTGCGGCGCGAACCGCGGCGCGAGTGGGTGTCGACGCTGGAAGCCGTCGCCGACGTGCTGCCGGCGCTCGGCGAGTCCGAGGCAGCCCGCGACAGCCTGCGCCGGCTGCTGCGCACGCTGCTGCAGCGGGCGCGGGACGCGCAGCGGGCCGGCTCCGGGCCGGGCTGATTCAATTTTCGCCCCGAAACAGCCGATAATATAAGCATGCTGCTCCATATCCCGGCCCATCCCGAGCTGCGCAAGATCGTCGTGCTGAACCCCAAGGGCGGGTCCGGCAAGACCACGGTGGCGACCAACCTCGCAGCCTGCTTCGCCGCGCAGGAGCGCAAGACGGCGCTCATGGATTTCGATCCGCAGGCCTCGACCATGCGCTGGGCGCACAACCGCCCGCAGGAGCGACCCTTCATCTATACGGTGGATGCCTTCACCCACAACCCGCGGGTGACACGCAGCTTCCAGCTGCGCATCCCGCCCGACGTGCGCCAGCTGGTGGTGGATACCCCGGCAGCGATGACGGCCCAGCGCCTGTCACAGTTCACGCGCGGTGCGCACGCGATCCTGGTGCCGGTGCTGCCCTCCGACATGGACATCCACGCGGTGTCACAACTGGTCGCCGACCTGCTGCTGGTGGCGAAGGTCAGCCGCCGCATGGGCCGGCTCGGCGTCATCGCCAACCGCGTGCGCGAGAACACGCTCGCCTACCGCCGCCTGATGCGCTTCCTGGAATCGCTGAAGATCCCGGTGGTCGCCCGGCTGCGCGACAGCCAGAACTACGTGCACGCCGCCGAGCTCGGGCTCGGCATCCACGAGCTGGCGCATGCGCAGGCGGAAAAGGATCTCGAAACCTGGGCGCCGCTCATCGACTGGCTGGAGCAGCGCATGGGGACACCGCTGACGCCGCGCGACCTGATGTCGCCGTTGCAGGGCGTGCCGGGCGGCGTGCTGGTGCGCCCGGCAACGATGACGGCACCGCTTACGCGGGATCCGGAGCCGCTGGGTGAAATTCTGCAGCCAGCCCGGCGATACGATCCTCCAGCCGGAAGATCTTGACGAGGATCGCCACCCGCATCCACATGCCGTTGCGCTCCTGGCGCCAGTAGATTGCGCGCGGGTCCTCGTCCACCGCCGGATCGATTTCCGGCCCGCGTGGCAGCGGATGCATGATGATGGCGTCCTCCTTGAGGAGCGCCAGGTTGCCCGGGTTGATGCTGAACTGGGCGTAGTCCATGGCACCGGATTCCCCGGCCGTATCCCACTCGGTCTGCATGCGCGTGACGTAGAGCGCATCGAGCTCCGGCAGCACGCTGGCGAGCCGGCTGGTCTCCGTGAAGCGGATCCCCTGTTCGCGCATCTGCGCCTTGACGTCGTCCTCCATCGCGAAGGCGTCCGGTGCAATCAGCACGACCTGCACGTCGCGGTAGTTGCGCATCAGGCCGCAGAGCGAGCGCACGGTGCGCCCGCGCTTGAGGTCCCCCATCATGCCGATGACCTTGCCGTCGATGCTGCCGCG
>CAZQGA010000309.1:0-2805 GCA_964592735.1 uncultured Chromatiaceae bacterium
GCCGCTGCCAGGCGGTTGCGTTATACAACGGACATTGAGCAACTGCGTGACCGCGATGTCTTCATCGTGACCGTGCCGACTCCCATCGATGATGCCAAGCGACCTGATCTCGGTGCGTTGATGGGCGCCAGCCGTACTGTTGGCAGGGTCATCAGAAAAGGTGCCATCATCGTTTTCGAGTCCACCGTCTATCCGGGTGCAACCGAGGACGACTGTGCACCGGTCATCGAGCGGGAATCAGGCCTGAAGGCCAATCATGACTTCTTCCTTGGCTACAGTCCGGAACGCATCAACCCTGGCGACAAGGAACACCGTCTGACCACGATCCGCAAGATCACGGCAGGCTCGACGCCGGAAGCAGCGGCATTTATCGACAGGCTTTATGGCAGCATCATCACTGCAGGCACCTACCGGGCTTCCAGCATCAAGGTCGCGGAAGCTGCCAAGGTAATCGAGAACACGCAGCGTGATGTCAACATTGCGCTGATCAACGAACTCGCGTTGATCTTCAACCGCATGGGACTCGATACCCTGGAGGTGCTGGAGGCGGCCGGCACCAAGTGGAATTTTCTGCCTTTCCGGCCTGGGCTGGTTGGCGGGCATTGCATTGGTGTCGATCCCTACTACCTGACGCACAAGTCGCAGCAGATTGGTTACCATCCGGAAATGATCCTGGCGGGCCGGCGCATCAATGACAACATGGGCCTGTACGTTGCCTCCGAGGTGGTCAAGCTGATGGTGCGACGTGGCAAGAGCCTGCCCAGTTCGCGCATTCTGGTATTGGGCTTCACGTTCAAGGAAAATTGCCCGGACGTGCGCAACACCCGGGTCGTGGACGTGATCCGGGAACTGCGCGGTTACGGAGCGGCAGTGGATGTCTTTGATCCCTGGGCCGGTGCTGAGGCCGTGCATGAGGAATATGGCATTGATCTGTTGACCACAGCGCCAGAGGCTGGCTGTTATGACGCCATCGTTCTGGCGGTGGCGCATCGGCAATTCCGGGAGATGGGTGCGGCGGCGATTCGTGCCCTCGGGCGTGCCGACGTCGTGCTCTACGACATCAAAAGCATGCTGCCTGCAGCCCAGGTGGATGCACGTCTGTGATGCCTGGACGAATGGAATAGAAGTCATGAAGATTCTGGTAACCGGTGCGGCCGGGTTCATTGGCATGTTCGTTTCCCGCCTCCTGCTGGCGCGGGGCGACGAGGTTGTCGGGCTCGATAATCTGAATGAGTATTACGACGTCAATCTGAAGATGCATCGGCTGGCGATCCTTGAAAAGATGCCGGGTTTCAAGTTCGTCAAGCTGGACCTGGCCGATCGTGCGGGCATGGAAGCATTGTTCCGGGAGCACCGCTTCCAGCGGGTGGTGCACCTGGCGGCGCAGGCCGGTGTGCGGTATTCACTCGTTAATCCGCACGCCTACATCGACAGCAATCTGGTGGGCAGCTTCCATCTCATGGAAGGCTGCCGCTCCTCGGGAGTCGAGCATCTCGTCTATGCCTCCACCAGCTCGGTTTACGGCGCCAATACGCGCATGCCGTTCTCGGCCCACCGTGCTGCTGACCATCCCATTTCGCTGTATGCCGCCACGAAAAAAGCCAGCGAGATGATGGCCCACAGCTACTCGATGCTGCATCGCTTGCCGACTACCGGGCTGCGTTTTTTCACGGTGTACGGCCCATACGGGCGGCCTGACATGGCGCTGTTCCAGTTCACACGAAATATCCTCGAGGGCAAGCCGATCGATGTCTTCAATTTCGGCCGGCACCGCCGTGATTTCACGTACGTCGAGGATATTGCGCAAGGCGTGGTGTCCGCCCTGGATCGGGTGGCCACGGCCGATCCTGCCTGGGATTCTGACAATCCAGACCCTGCCCGCAGTTCGGCGCCCTATCGAATCTACAACATTGGCAACAGCCAGCCCGTTGAGCTGATGCGCTATATCGAAGTTCTGGAAGATTACCTGGGATGCAAGGCAGAGAAGAACCTGCTGCCCATGCAGGCCGGGGACGTGCCGGATACCTTTGCCGATGTCGAAGACCTCATCACCGAAGTCGGCTACCGGCCGTCGACGCCGGTTGAAACCGGTGTAGCCCGGTTCGTCGATTGGTATCTCGAATATTACGGGGTCCGTTGCACTGCCCGGCCATGAATGGGACGGCTGGACCTGTTTTTCAGCCAGGGATTGCGGTGGAATCGCTCTGCGAGGTTGGCCGGCAGCATTGCATCCTGCGCACCAGGCACGGTTCCGGGACCTGCGCCATTCCCTTTGGGTGATCCTGCGACTACCCTTGTTCCTGCATTTTTTTGACTGACCAGGCCGGAGCGTCTTGGGAAGACATGCGTATCACAGTTCACGGTACCGGTTATGTCGGCCTGGTGACAGGCGCCTGCCTGGCCGAGGTCGGCAATCACGTCACCTGCGTCGACATCGACGAGGACAAGGTGGCCAGGCTCAAGCGCGGGCAGATTCCAATCTACGAGCCAGGGCTGGCCGAAATCGTCAGCCGGAATTTTGCAGCTGGCCGGCTCGCTTTCACCACGGACGTGGCTCTGGGTGTACGCCACGGGACGTTTCAGTTCATCGCCGTCGGTACGCCCAAGGATGAGGATGGGTCTGCGGACCTGCGCCATGTCCTGACCGTGGCGCGTGCGATTGCGGCGGGCATGGACGATTACAAGCTGATCGTCACGAAGTCCACTGTGCCGGTAGGTACCGCTGACAAGGTGCGCCAGGCCGTAGACGAGGTGCTGGCCCGACGGACGTCACCCCCGCCATTTGATGTGGTGTCCAATCCGGAA
>CAZQGA010000310.1:0-2799 GCA_964592735.1 uncultured Chromatiaceae bacterium
GCTCGGTGCCGGACCCGTGGTGGGCCTGCTGCCGGGCAGTCGGCTGGGCGAGGTGACACGCCTTGGCGCGCCGTTCCTGGAGGCCGCCACCATTCTTGCCCGTGATTGGCCCGGCATGAATTTCGTGGCACCGATGGCGACACCGCGGGTGCGTGCGGCTTTCGAGCGGGAGCTCGTGCAACATCCACAGGCGCCACCGGTGCAACTGGTTGATGGCCGTGCCCGGGAGGTGATGGCAGCGAGTGATGGCCTGCTGCTGGCTTCGGGCACGGTGACGCTTGAGGCGGCCCTGGTCGGGCGTCCCATGGTCGTCGCCTATCGGTTTGCGCCACTCACTTACTGGCTGGCTCGGGGCCTGCACCTGATCACGGTCACGCGTTTCTCGCTGCCGAACCTGCTGGCAGACGAGGCCCTGGTGCCCGAGTTGCTGCAGGATGAAGTGACGGCGCCGCGGCTTGCCGCCGAACTGGGTGCGATCCTGCGTTCGCCAGAGCGCCAGCAGACGCTCATCGCGCGCTTTGCCAGCCTGCATCGCGACCTGCGTCGTGATGCCAGTGCGACGGCGGCACGCGTGACACTGGCAGTGGCAGCCAGTCGCTGACGACCGGCTGCGGCATTTTCCTCCCTATAATCCGTTGCCATGATGCTGCTGTCTGCTGATTTCAGCCCTTATGCTGTGTCGCCTGCCGGGATCGGCGGTGTCGATGAGGCGGGCCGTGGGACACTGGCGGGTGCGGTCGTGGCGGCGGTGGTGGTCCTGGCGCCCGGGCAGACCATCGAGGGCGTGCGCGATTCCAAGCAACTGTCGGCAGCACGGCGCGAGCGCCTTGCCCTGCGCATCCGCGCCGAGGCGCTGGCGTGGGCACTGGGCCGTGCAGAGGCCGGGGAAATCGACCGCCTGAACATCCTCAATGCCACCTTCCTCGCCATGGAGCGTGCGGTTGCGACGCTGTCTTCGCCACCGCTGGAATTGCTGGTGGACGGCAATCGCGCCCCACGCTTTGCGGGCTTCAGTGGCGTGGTGCGCGTGGTGGTGGGGGGCGACCGTTCCTGCCCGGCGATCTCGGCGGCATCCATCCTTGCCAAGGTGGCGCGCGATGCCGAGATGCTCGAACTCGATGATGCCTATCCGGGCTACGGTTTTGCATGCCACAAGGGCTATCCGACGGCGGCGCATCGCGAGGCACTCAGGCGCCTCGGCCCCTGTGCCGTACACCGGCGCAGCTACGCGCCGGTCAGGGCTGCGCTGGACGGCGTGTCAGAGGCATGACCACGGGTTTCGTCCACCTGCATGTCCACAGCGAGTACTCGCTCGCCGACAGCGTGGTGCGCATCCCTGAGTTGCTGGCAGCCGTGCGTGCAGCCGGGATGCCGGCAGTGGCGCTCACCGACCAGGGCAACCTCTTCGCGCTGGTCATGTTTTACAAGGCGGCGCTGGCAGCCGGCGTAAAGCCCATCATCGGTGCCGATGTCTGGCTGCGCCTCGCCGAGGATGGCCGGCCGCCGGCGCGACTGGTCCTGCTCTGCCGGAATGCCACGGGTTACGCCAACCTCGCACGCCTGGTTTCGCGCTCCTACCTGGAGGGACAGGAAGCCGGTTTACCCGTGATCCGTGCTGCCTGGCTCGAGGAGGGCGCTGCAGCCGGGCTCATCGCGCTGTCGGGGGGCTGTGAAGGTGTGCTCGGAGCGGCACTCGGCGGTGCACGCAGTGAGGAGGCACGCGAGATCCTTGCGCAGTTGCGGCGAATCTTCGCGGGTGATTTCTATGTGGAAGTGACGCGCACCGGTCGCCGCGGTGAGGAGGAGTACCTTGCAGCTGCGGTGCGCATGGCCGCCGAGGTTGGCTGCCCGGTCGTCGCGACCAACGATGTGCGATTCCTGAGACCGGAGGATTTCGAAGCCCACGAGGCGCGCGTCTGCATCCAGCAGGGACGGGTGCTCAACGACCCGGCCCGTGCCCGTGACTACAGCGACCAGCAGCACCTGCGCGATCCGGCGGTGATGGCCCGGCTCTTCGCCGACCTGCCGGAGGCACTGGAGAACGCGGTTGAGATCGCCCGCCGCTGCAGCGTGATGCTCGAACTCGGCGGCGCGCACATGCCCGAACTCGACGTCCCCGGGGGCTTGAGCGTCAGTGAATTCCTGCTGCAGGAATCCCGCCGCGGCCTCGAGGCGCGCATGATGGCTGCCGGCATCACCGGCAGCGACGCGCAGCAGGCCTACCATGACCGGCTCGAGGAAGAGCTGGCAGTGATCTGCCGCATGGGTTTTGCGGGGTACTTCCTCATCGTTGCCGATTTCATCCAGTGGTCCAAGCGCAACGGCATCCCGGTCGGGCCGGGGCGCGGCTCCGGTGCCGGCTCGCTCTGCGCCTGGACACTCGGCATCACGGAACTTGACCCGATCCACCACAGCCTGCTCTTCGAGCGCTTCCTCAATCCGGAGCGGGTGTCGATGCCGGACTTCGACATCGACTTCTGCATGGAGGGCCGCGATCGCGTCATCGACTACGTCGCCGGGCGCTACGGGCGCGAACGCGTCTCGCAAATCATCACCTACGGCACCATGGCGGCGCGTGCAGTGGTGCGCGACGTCGGTCGCGTGCTCGGCCACCCCTACGGATTCACGGACCGCATCGCCAAGCTGATTCCACCGGAGCCGAAGATCAAGCTCGCCGATGCGCTGGCGAGCGAGGCGGAGCTGCGCACGCTCTACGAGACCGATGACGAGGTGCGTGCGGTGATAGACCTGGCGCGCCAGCTCGAGGGACTGGTGCGCAACGCCGGCAAGCATGCCGGT
>CAZQGA010000311.1:0-2798 GCA_964592735.1 uncultured Chromatiaceae bacterium
TCCTCGACGAGATCGGCGACATGAGCCTGCCGATGCAGGTCAAGCTGCTGCGCGTCCTGCAGGAGCGGGTCTACGAGCGGGTGGGCAGCAACCGCAGCCGCAGCTGTGACGTGCGCATCATCGCTGCCACACATCGCAACCTGGAGGATGCCATCCGCGAGGGCAGGTTCCGCGAGGACCTGTTCTATCGGCTGAATGTCTTTCCGGTCGAGTTGCCGCCGCTGCGCGAGCGCAAGGAGGACCTCACCGAACTCGCGATGAACATCCTCGAGCGCTGCGGCCGCTCCGGGCAGGAGCCGGTGCGACTCAGCGGCGGTGCGTTACGCATCCTGCGCTGTTACGACTGGCCGGGGAACATCCGTGAACTTGCCAACCTGATGGAGCGTCTCTGCGTCCTCTACCCGGGGCAGGCGGTGGACATCCCTGACCTGCCAGCCCGCTATACGGCGAATGCACCACTGCGTGAGACAGATCGTGAGGTCGTCTTCCGCCGTTCGGCCGCTGGCCCGCAGCCGCAGGATTTCGATCTGCCCACCGAGGGCGTACCCCTGAAGACCTACATTGAGAACATCGAGATTGCGCTGATCCGCCGTGCCCTGGTCGATACCGATGGCGTCGTGGCCCATGCGGCGCAGCGGCTGCAGATCCGCCGCACCACCCTGGCGGAAAAGATGAAGCGCTACGGCATCCAGGCCGGCGAGCCGGAATCCGGGGAGCCGGCTGCCTGAGGGAACGCCTCCTCTGCCGCCTGTCCGATGGCAGGTGGCGCACCCTCAAGTCGCCATTGCTCAGGCGACCTTGATGGTTTTGTAGTTCGTGTGCTGGTTGCGTCCGCTTTCCTTGGAGTGGTAGAGGGCGGTGTCGGCCGCGGCCAGCAGTGCCTGCGCGCTGGCGAAGGGTGCCTGCGGGCTACAGGTCGCAATGCCCAGGGACAGTGTTGCCGAGAACACGCGGCCGCTGCCGGCGTTGATGCGCGTGTCGCGGGCCTGTTGCACCAGGCGCTCGGCCACGGCCTCGACCTGCGTCGTCTCAGCCCCGGGCAGCAGCAACACGAACTCATCGCCACCATAGCGTGCCACGATGTCCGTGGTGCGCAGCGAGGCAGTCAGGAGGCCGGCCACGGCTTGCAGCATGGCATCCCCGCTCTGGTGACCGTAGCTGTCGTTGATGGTTTTGAAGTGGTCGATATCGACAAATACCACCGACAGCGGCCACTGGCTCCTGGCCGCTGCGGAGAATTCGCGCTCGAGAGCCTCCTCGAAGGCCCGCCGGTTGAGGACGCCGGTCAGGCAGTCGCGTTCCGACTCGACCTTGAGTACGGAGTTTTCGGCGCGCAACTTTGATTTCTGGCTCTCCAGATCCTCGTTTTTGCCGATCTGGTGGAGGTTGCGCACCATGAGAATTTCGCGTGCCAGATCCGTGATTTCCTGGAGCTGGTCGGCGGGGAAGAGCGACATGTCGAACAGGCCCTCGGCGACGGGGATCTGCTCGCGGATGGCGTCGAACATCTCGACCAGCCGGTTCGGCAGGATACCGAGGTGTTGCTTGACCAGCCTGCCGGTGCGATGGATGCCGGTCTCGCTCGGGTCGGTGAGCCAGGCGTCGGCCAGATCGCCGGAGAGTGCCACGCAGCGGATGAATTCACGATGCTCCGGCTCCACGCCGCCAGCGGACGGATCGTGGCTGTGCTGTACCCCGCGCAGGAGCGTCGCCGGCATGTTCCAGCTCTTGAGGAGCCAGGTGCCAACGGCTCGGTGGTCGGTCTCCACGCAGCTTTGTTCGTGCTGGCTGATGCGGCTGTGCTCGAGACGGAAGGGTGAGATGCCTGCATAGGTGTCTGGTGCCAGCTTGTCGAGGGCCAGCATCCCGATGTCCTGCAGGAGTGCGGCAAGGAAGATTTCCTCGGCGTCGCGCCGGCCAAATTCGCTGGCGAGCAGCTTGCCCCAGGTTGCCGCAAGTATTGCCCGCTTCCAGTAGGCGTTGAAGTCGAAGCCCTTGCTGGCATCCTTGCGCAGTGCGCCTACCAGGGTGAATGACAGTGCCAGGGTCAGCGTGGCGTTCAGGCCGAGCACGATCAGAGCCTGGCGCAGGTTTGTGCTCTGGCGCCGGCGTGCGTACATGGCGGAGTTGGCGATGCGCATCACCTTGGCGGCGATGGCGGGATCGCAGCTGACGGCGTCCGCTACGCGCGCCAGATCGATTTCCGGATCCTGGGCCAGTGCAATGACCTTCATGGCCACTGCTGGCGGGGTGGGAAAGCTGGTGCAGGTCTTCAGGCGCTGCAACATCTTTTCCGGTATCTGGATCTGGCTCATGGCGGTTACTCCGGTGACTGCTCTGGTTCTTGCTCTGGTTATTGTCCGGACGGGGCCTGCCGGCCCGTCAGTGGATATCCATGGCGGGTGCTGCGTCCGCCGTCTTCGGGCTGCCGTAGAGCATCTGGATCAGGCGGGCCTCGCTCTGGCCGATGCGGCAGGTCGCCATCATTTCGTCGGTGCTCGCGCCGTGGCGTGACAGGGCCACGGCCTGGCGCAGGCTGGGGCGGGCCGGCACGGCGCTGGTGCGCTCGCGCTCGGCCAGCAGTTCCTCCAGTTTGCCGATGCAGCGGGCGAGGGCTGTCTCGGCATCGGCCAGGCGCAGTTGCGCGATTTCGGCGCTGGCATGTGCAGCGGCAGACCTCCGCGACGCACGCCAGGCGCAGGCGAGGGCGGTACCGGCCAGGACCAGGCAGGTGACGAGCGTGGCAGCAGCCGCGGCCAGCATGAGATTAAAGCTGATGATCATGGTGTCATTCCCCT
>CAZQGA010000312.1:0-2791 GCA_964592735.1 uncultured Chromatiaceae bacterium
GCGGCCCGACCCGGTTCGGCCCGATGCGGTTCTGCATGTAGCCGATGATCTTGCGCTCGAAATAGGTGAGAAACGCCACGCACAGGATCAACACGATCACCAGCGGCACGATCTGTATCGTGATGAAGATGAGCTGCACCGCGATATCGCGGAGCGGCTCGGGCAGAAACCCCAGAATGCCGTTCAGCCAGTCAATCATGAGCCAGCCCGCCGGGCACCTTCTGGCGTCGTGAAATCGGCCAGGGCATCTGTCGTCTGTTGCAGCGCATGTGCGCGCCGCACCAGCGCGTCGACCTGGTACATCGGCACGTCCAGCTCCCGGATGCTGATCTCACCGGCACGCGCAGGCGCTGCTGACAGCTTGCGTCCCCGCGCCAGGGGATCGGGCAGTCCATCGCCTGCCAGACTGCGCAGTTCCGTCACAATCGCTTCCGCCGAGTTGTAGCCAAAGCGCGGCACAGCACAGCGCTCGCCCAGCACCCGCAGTACCTTCCAGCCCGCACGGGCTTCGCCCGGGGGGGGTACCGCAGCAGCAAACGACTGCCACTGGCCCGCCGCATTCACAAACGTGCCTTCGGTCTCGAACCATGTGCCAATAGGCAGAATCACGTCAGCGACGGCCCGCAGCGACTCTGCCGCATAGGCCGCGAAAGCCAGGACGAAACGCCCGTCCTTGTCGGACCGTTGCAGGTTCAGGCCACCTGCGCAGTCATGGTCCGGCTCGATACCGAACAACACCAGGCCAGGTGGCGGGTCCGCAATGATCTCCGGCGCACTCGCACCCGCCTTCGCCCGCAGGCGCGCGCCAGCTTCACGATGAGGAAGAGCTCCGGCGATCGCCAGTCCAGCCGCGTTGGCGCCTTCAGTGATATAGCCGAGCGTCGAGCCCGTGAGGCGGGCCAATGCTGCAGCAAGCATATCGAGATCCGCAAACCGCGGATGATGCAGGGCCAGATGACCGAGAAAAATGGCCGAGCGGGCCCCGCCGCGCAACCGGGCTGCCGCCTGGCGGTGGGCGTCTTCAGGTGCAGGTGCCTGCTCGAGCAGTTTTGCCAGGCTGCGGTCGACCTGCGTGCCCTCCGCTGCTGCCCGCACCAGGGTGGCAAGCTGCAGCCAGAACGCCGCTGGCGTCCCGACCATGACATCTGCGACCGGAAAGAGCACCGGAAAACGTGCGGGGTTGACGAAACTGACCCCGGCTCCGCGCATCGCTGCCTTGCGCACACGGTGAGCGAGCAGCGGCACCTCCTTGCGGAGATTGGATCCCACGACCAGGATCTGGTCGAGCGCCTCGACGTCTGCCACCGGCATGCCGAGCCAGGGCACTTCAGTCCCGGTATCCTGGTCCCGGATATCGCGACAGCGCAGCCGGTGATCAATGCTCGCAGAACCCATGTGGCTCATGAGCCGCTGCAGCAGGTAGCCCTCCTCAACGGTCGCACTGGGCGACAGCAGCGCAGCCAGTCCTCCGCCGGCCGCATGTCGCAGCCCCGCTGCCGCTGCATCAAGGGCTTCATCCCAGGAAACCTCACGCCAGTTGTCATTGTCCCGCAGGAGCGGACGACCAAGCCGGTCACCCGCATACAGCCCTTCGTAACTGAAGCGGTCGCGATCACTCGCCCAGGTCTCGTTGATGCCTTCACAGGCAGCAGGAACGACCCGCTTGACCTTGCCGCCCATGACGTGGGCTTCGATATGCGAACCAAGGCAATCGTGACCAGCCACGAGTGGCTTCGCGGTCATCTCCCAGGGGCGCGCGGAAAACCGGAAAGGCTTGCTGTTCAGAGCTCCCACCGGGCAGAGGTCGATGATATTGCCGGACAGCTCGTGGTTGACGGCGCGCTCGATGTACGTCGAGATCACGACGCGATCGCCGCGCCCCATGGTACCCAGCTCCTGGTAGCCGGCGATTTCCTGGGTGAAGCGCACGCAGCGTGTGCAGTGGATGCAGCGGGTCATGTCCGTCGAGATCAATGGACCCGCGTTTTTGTCACGCACCACCCGCTTGCGCTCGACGAAACGACCCACGCCGCGGCCGAAACCCATGGCGAGGTCCTGCAGTTCGCACTCGCCACCCTGGTCGCAGATGGGGCAATCCAGCGGATGGTTGATCAGCAGGAACTCCATCACCGACTTCTGGGCATCGATGGCTTTCGCCGATCTGGTGCTGACCTTCATGCCCGGCGTCACCGGCGTGGCGCAGGCCGGCATCGGCTTGGGCGCCTTCTCGACCTCGACCAGGCACATGCGGCAGTTCGCGGCGACAGAAAGCTTCTCGTGGTAACAGAAACGCGGTACGTATTCGCCGATGGCATCGGTCACTTCGATCAGCATCTGGCCGGGCCTTGCCTCGACCTCGATGCCGTTGACCTGGATGGTGCACTTGTCCTGGCTCATGTCTGTTATGCGCCCTGTTGCCTCAGGCAACTTCGGGCTGCGCCTCCACGATGGAGCGGCCGCCGTTGGCGATCATGTACTCGAACTCATGGCGGTAGTGCCTGACGAAGCTCTGTACCGGCCACGCCGCAGCATCACCAAACGCGCAGATCGTATGGCCTTCGATGTGGTTGGCGACATCGATGAGCAGGGCCAGATCCCCGGCCCGGCCGCCACCGGCGATGATCCGCGACAGCATGCGATGCATCCAGCCAGTGCCCTCACGGCAGGGTGTGCACTGCCCGCAGGATTCGGCATGGTAAAAGCGGCTGACCCGCCGCAGCACGGAGACCATGCACGTTGTCTCATCCATGACGATCACGGCACCGGTTCCCAGCGCTGAACCAGCCGCCTT
>CAZQGA010000313.1:0-2773 GCA_964592735.1 uncultured Chromatiaceae bacterium
GACCTGGGCGATGGCATCCAGGGCCAGTTGCGTGCCAGCGAGCTGTCGCGCGACCGGGTCGAGGATGCACGCTCCGTGCTGAAGGTTGGCGATGTCGTCGAGGCGAAGTTCACCGGCCTGGATCGCAAGAGCCGGGTCGTTTCGCTGTCCATCAAGGCCAAGGAAGCCCATGAGGAGGCCGAGGCCGTGGAAAGCTATCGCTCCTCGGATGCCTCTTCCGGGACCACGCTCGGCGACCTGCTCAAGGAGCGGATCGGCAGTGGCAGCAACGAGGCCTGAGCAAGGGCAGGGATGATGGAACGGTACCACCGGGCCCGGGGCTTGACCCCGGTGCCCGGTGATAACAGCGAATCAGGTTAGCACGGGCTTGGCCATGACGAAGTCTGAACTCATCGAGCTGTTGGCACGCAAGCAGAAGCATCTGCCGGCCAAGGATGTCGAGCTGGCGGTCAAATATCTGCTGGAGCTGATGAGCAACGCGCTGGCATCCGGCGAGCGGATTGAGATCCGCGGCTTTGGCAGCTTTTCCCTGCACCATCGCCCGCCCCGCCAGGGGCGCAACCCGAAGACCGGCGAAGCCGTGGCGCTTGCCGGCAAGTACGTACCACACTTCAAGCCCGGCAAGGACTTGCGCGACCGCGTCAACGAGAACAAGGGGCTGCCCATACGGGAGTAGTCGCCTGCCGGCGACTGGCGTTTCCGTTACAATCCGCGCAGCGGCGTCCACCGCATTCCGAGTGGTTCGGCAGGGCTCATGGTACGCAGGATTTTTTGGCTTTTTCTGCTGTTTCTCGTCTTGCTGGCGGCCGTTCTCTTCGCGGCAATGAATCCCGGCGTCATCGAGCTCGATCTTGGTCTCTTCGCTACCCGCATCCAGAAATCGCTGGCACTGACGCTGGCATTCGCAGCAGGCTGGATTTTCGGCCTGCTGTGTCTGTCGGTGGTCATGCTGCGCATGTGGCTCGAGAGGCGCAAGTTGCGCAGTGCACTGCGCCTCGCCGAGGCAGAGGTTCATACGCTGCGCAGTCTGCCGGCGCCTCATGCCGACTGAGGCGGCCTTTTTCTTTGCCGGCCTGCTGTTCCTTGCTGCAGCGCTCGGCTATGTCTTTGCGCGGCTTGGCCAGATTGATGATGAGGAGCTCGGGCCAAGCGGGCTCGACTACATCCGCGGCCTCAAGTACCTGCTGAAGGAACAGCCTGACCGGGCGCTGGAATCTTTCACCACGCCTGGCGAGCTCGATCAGGATACCGTCGAGACACACTTCGCCCTGGGCCAGCTTTTTCGCAAGCGTGGTGAGGTGGAACGGGCGATCCGTGTACACCGCGACCTCATGGAGCGGCCCAACCTGCGCCGTGATCTGCGCGAGCAGGCGCAGTTCGCGCTGGCCGAGGATTATCTCAGTGCTGGATTGTTCGACCGGGCGGAATCGCTGCTCGCGGAGCTGCGCACTTCCCCCCGGCAGGGCACCGAGGCATTGCGGCGGCTGATTCGCCTTGCCGAGCTGACCCATGAGTGGGAGCAGGCCATTGAACTGCATCGGGAGCTCGAGGCCGTTGACCGCAGTGCTGTGCGTTCCGCACGGGTTGGACATTACCTTTGTGAGCTCGCCGAGCAGGCACGCATGACGAGGGATCTGCCGCGGGCCATTGCCTGGCTCAACCAGGCGGGCGGGGAGAGTGTCCGCATCGAACTCCTGCGTGCCGCTGTTGCCGCGGATGCGGGGGATTACGAGCAGGCCATCGATCACTATCGGCGTGTGGCCGGGCGTGAGCCCTCGCTGCTGGTGGATATCCTGCCGCGTCTATTCGCGACTTGCCGTGCAGGCGGTCGTGCGGCCGGGTTCACGCAATTCCTCGATGATCTTCTGGCACAGGATCCGCAGGCGTCGCGCGCCATAGCCTTCGCCACCATCCTCGATCCGGCCATCGACGATCCACGGGCGATCGGCTGCCTCTGGAGCTTCATCCGGGCGGATGCCACGCTGCAAGCGCTGGTCGACGGGGAGCGGCTGGAAGCGGTATCCGGGGCCGAGCGTGCCCGGGTCCTGGAACGGCTGCGCCGTGCACTGCGCCAGATGGCGACTGCCGGGAGCAGCTATCGCTGCCTTGAGTGCGGCTACAACAGTGCCAGCCTGCAGTGGCAGTGTCCGGGCTGCGCAGCCTGGGATTCGGTACGGCCGCGGGTGCAACTGGCTTTCAAGCCCGGCGATCGCTAGCCCGTCCACGTTTGCTGGGCGAATTCAGCTCGTGGTGTTTCCCGGGCTTTCGGTGTGATTTGCAGCTGGGATCGCAATGTTCGGGCTTCTAGCCTGTCACTGCTCGTCACGGTGACGACAAACCTTCCCTGCTGATATTCCAAGGAGACAGAGATGCGCAACTGGCTGATCATCGCCGCGGCTATGCTCATGCCGCTATGGGCCATGGCGGGCCCGGTGGACCTCAATACGGCGGATGCCGCTACGCTCGCCAAGGAACTGGATGGAATCGGCATGGCCCGTGCGAAGGCCATCGTCGAGTACCGGGAGAAGAACGGCAAGTTCCGCTCTGCCGATGAGTTGCTGAAAGTGAAGGGGATCGGCCCCCATGTGATCGAGAAGAACAAGGGCAAGCTGCAATTGCGCGAGCCCGCCAAATAGATGGTCCGGCATCCGGGCAGGCGGCGTGCGTCGGGGCATTGCGCCTGCCCGGAGCCGCAGTGGGCGACGAAGGGATTCAGGCCGGATCGTGTACGAGTCCAAGACAATCAGGCCGTGTTTTCGCTAACATCCGGCAT
>CAZQGA010000314.1:0-2772 GCA_964592735.1 uncultured Chromatiaceae bacterium
CATCACCTGCTGAGCGAGCTGGTTGCCCGCGGCGAGCGTATCCGCGTGGTCTACACGACGGGCCACTGGCTCGACGTCGACAGCCTTGCCGACCTGGTGGCGGCCGGGAGCTTCGCGTGATCGAGGCTGCGCAGTTCATCGAGGCGGCGAGCGCCCGCGGCTTCGGCCTGTATGCGGGCGTACCGTGCTCGTATCTCACGCCTTTCATCAACCATGTCATCAGCTCCCCGGCGCTGCGCTACGTCGGAGCGACGAACGAGGGTGACGCGGTCGCGGTGGCGGCGGGTGCGGAGCTTGGCGGCGTGCCAGCCATTGCCATGTTCCAGAACTCCGGCCTCGGCAATGCCGTCAATCCGCTGACCTCGCTCACCTGGACCTTCCGCCTGCCGGTGCTGCTCATCGTCACCTGGCGTGGCGAGCCGGGTGGTGCGGCTGATGAGCCCCAGCACGAACTCATGGGGCAGATCACCCCGCAACTCCTCGAGCTGATGCAGATTCCCTGGGCGCCTTTTCCCGCGACACCCGAGGCCATCGGACCGGCGCTCGACCAGGCCTGCGGGTACATGCGCCGCGAGCAGCGGCCCTTCGCGCTGGTGATGAGCAAGGGTGCGGTGGCTCCGGCCACGCTGGAGATGCAGGCACCGACGGCGGAACGCCGGCGCTATGGCGGCACCATGGGATCCGAGCTGGTCGCCCGGACGTCACGGCGGCGCATGCTGGCGGCGATGCAGATGGTCCTGCGCGGGGACGACGTCGTCATCGCCACCACGGGCTACACGGGACGCGAGCTCTGGGCGCTCGAAGACAAGCCCTGCCAGCTGTACATGGTGGGCTCGATGGGGTGCGCATCGAGCCTGGGGCTGGGCCTCGCCATCGCCCGGCCGGACAAGCGCATCATCGTCATCGACGGCGACGGTGCGGCGCTGATGCGCCTCGGCAGCTTCGCCATGCTCGGGCACGAACGGCCGCTGAACCTGCTGCACATCCTGCTCGACAACGGCATGCATGAATCCACGGGCGGCCAGGCGACGGTATCGCACAACATCGATTTCTGCGCGCTGGCCGCTGCTGCCGGCTACCCGCGGGTGATGGTGGTGAACGATGCCGACGAGCTGCGCGAGCACGTCGACTGGCGCGCACCGGGACTTCGCCTGCTGCATGTGCCGATCCAGCCCGGTGTGGCGCCGGATTTGCCGCGGCCGACCAGCACACCGGCGGAGGTGGCCGCGCGGTTGCGCAGCTGTCTCGGCCCCCGGTTGTTTCCGGAAACCTGACGACGGATATCTGCTGCCGTGGCCCGCACCATCCTGCTCAACCCCGGTCCCGTGACGCTGACCCCGCGCGTGCGTGCCGCACTCGGCCGGGGCGACTGGTGTCATCGCGAACCGGAGTTCGCCGCCCTCGTGCGCAGCATCAACGCCCGGCTGGCCGGCGTGTACGCGGATCTCGCCAGTGGCTATGACGCGGTGCTGCTCACGGGCTCCGGCTCGGCCGCTGTCGAGGCGATGCTCGTGAGCTTTGCGCCGCGCGAGCGGACGACTCTCGTGCTGGCGAATGGCGTGTACGGCGAGCGGATGGCCCGCATGCTCGCGGCGCACGGCCGGCCGCATGCCGTGCTGGCACACGACTGGCTCGCCCCGGTCAGCATCCCCCGGCTCGAGGAAGCGCTTGCGAACAATCGCGCCATCAGCCACGTGGCGGTCGTACATCATGAGACGACGACCGGCCGGCTGAACGACCTGGAAGCCATCGGCCGGGTTTGCCAGGCCTGGGGCGTCGGGCTCCTGCTCGACGGTGTGAGCAGCTTCGGTGCCGAGCGTATCGCGGGTCGCGACTGGAATCTCGTGGCGGTGGCCGCGACGGCGAACAAATGCCTGCATGGCGCACCAGGCCTGTCCTTCGTGCTGGCCCGGCGCGAACTCTGGCAGCAAGCCGCGTCTGCCACCAGCAGCGTCTATTTCGATCTGCATGCCTACCACGCTGCCCAGCACGCCGAGGGCTACTCGCCGTTCACGCAGGCGGTGCAGGTGGCCTTCGCGCTCGATGCGGCACTCGCCGGGCATGCGCAGGAGGGGGGCTGGCAGGCACGCCTCGCCACCTACCGCGCGCGCGCCGTGCATGTGGCGGAGACGCTGGAGGCGCGCGGCGTCACCACGCTCCTGCCGGTTTCCGAGTTCGGCAGCGTGCTCTGGTCGTACCAGTTGCCCGGGCGGCTGACCTACACCAGCCTCCACGATGCACTCAAGCGGCGCGGTTTCATCATCTACGCGGGGCAGGGGCGCCTTGCGCCCGGCATCTTCCGCATCGCGCACATGGGCGACATCGGTACGGCGGATCTCGACCGGCTCAGTGCGGCGCTGCGCGCGGCTTTGCCAGGGCGACGCCGGTGAACCTGCGCTCGGCCGTCATCCTTGCGGCAGGCCAGGGCAAACGCCTGCAGTCCGAGGTGAGCGGCTATCCCAAGGGCTTCCTGCGCCTCGGCAAGCGGCCGATCGTCGAGGAGTCGATCCTGCGGCTGCTGGCTGCGGGCATCGAGGACGTCGTCATCGTCACCGGCTATAGCGCGGGCCACTACGAATCGCTGGCACGGGCCTGGCCGGGTCATGTGCGCACCGTGCACAACCCGGACTTCGCCCGCTCGGGCAGCATGTACTCCCTGTACCGTGCCCGTGAAATGCTCGCTGGACCTTTCCTGCTGCTCGAGTCCGACCTCATCTACGAGCCGCGCGCGCTCGAGACCCTGCTTCGGCAGGACGCAGAAGATGCGGTTCT
>CAZQGA010000315.1:0-2755 GCA_964592735.1 uncultured Chromatiaceae bacterium
CCGCTGACCACAGTCTCCACCGCCCGCGCGCCGGCCGCCAGGGGCCAGGCCAGGGCTGCCGCCAGCACGAATCCTGTGAGGCTCGGGTGCATGACTTGTCTCCCCCAGTGGTCGTAATGTTATAACAACAAAACATTGCCGGGGGAACCCGCCCGGCGGAGCTGCCCGACATGCGCATCGACCTGATCCTGGAAGCGAACTCCTCCCCCGCACGCATTGCCGAACTCGGCCGGCTGGCTGAAGCCCAGGGGCTTGGCGGCATCTGGGTGTCCGGCATGCTCGATGCCCGCGATCCTTTCATGGTCTTCGGCGAAGCGGCGCGCAACACCAGCCGCATCCGCATGGGGCCGATTGCCATCAGCCCCTTCGAACTGCACCCCCTGAAGATGGCGGGTTCGCTGCTGACGCTGAATGAAGCCTGCGGCGGCCGCGCACAGATCGTCGTCGGCGGTGGGGGTGGCACGATGACGGCGATGGCGCTCGCGCCGGCCCGCCGCGTGCGCGCCGTGCGCGAGGCGCTCGAGATCCTCAAGCTTGCGAGCCGTGGCGCGCAGCTGAGCTACGAGGGCGAGATATTCAAGGTCCGCCGCTACAACCCGACCTGGGCCCGCAGCACCCCGCCGGTCATCTACGCCGGCGCCAACCGTGACAGCATGCAGCGCATGGCGGCGCGCCACGCAGACGGCATCATGCTCTCCGACAAAATCGTCCCGCAGGTGCGCGAGGCGCGCGCCGTCATCGACCCGGTGCTCGCCGAAGCCGGACGTGACCCGGGCAGCTTCCGGCTCACCAATTTCTGGGCCTGGCACATCAAGGAAAGCCGCGAGGAGGCCGAGCGCGAAGCACGTATCTGGCTGGCGCTGCGCGGCGTTCTCCTGCGCCGCAACCACCACTACTTCATGAACGAAGCGGACATGGATCTCGTCGACGCGAAGCGCCCGGCCTTCTTCGATGCACTGCGCCGGCGCAGCCCCGACATCGCCGGCGTACCCGACCGTGTGGTGAAACTGCTGGTGGAGAACCTCACCTCCTGCGCGGCGCTTGCCGACCTCGACAAGGAGATCGAGCGCCTGCGCCAGTTCCAGGCTGCCGGGCTCACCGAGATCGCGCTGCGCATCTACGAGAAGCCCGAGGAGACGATCCGCATCCTCGGCGAGCGCGTCGTGCCGGCGCTGCGTTGATCCACGCGCCAGCCCCGGCGGTATCGGCTCAAAAATTCGAACGTATTGACAAGCTGCATCCAGGAGACCCCATGAAACTTTATTTCAGCCCCGGCGCCTGCTCGCTCGCTCCGCACATCGTCCTGCACGAAGCCGGGATCGAACATGAGGCCATCAAGACGAACACTCGCGAGCGCAGCACCAGCGATGGTTCGGACTTTCTGCGCGTCAACCCGAAGGGCTACGTGCCGGCGCTGCTCCTCGACAGTGGCGAATCACTCACCGAGTGTGCGGCAATCCTGCACTACCTCGCCGACCGCAAGCCCGGTTCCGGGCTGCTGCCGGCGGCAGGCACGATGGATTACTACCGCGTCCTCGAGTGGGTTTCCTTCGTCGCCACCGAACTGCACAAAGGCTTCGGCCCCATCTTCCGGCCGGGCACGCCCGATGACATCAAGGCGGCCACGCGCGAGCGCGTCGCGGTCAGGCTCTCCTGGACGACTGACCAGCTCATCGGCCGCGACTTCGCCGTCGGCCGGCAATTCACCATCGCCGATGCCTACCTCTACGTCGTGCTCGGCTGGATGAAGCCGGCCGGCGTCGACCGCGAACGCTGGCCGGTGCTGCGGGACTACCACGCACACATCGGCGCACGGCCCGCCGTGCAGGCCGCGCGGCGGGCGGAGGGATTGCCGGTCTGAGCAAGCGCGCCGGCCACCCCATTCAGCGAAATCAAAGAAGCCGGGTTACCGAAGCCGAACGCCCGGCACCTTTTTCGAGACCTGGCTCACTGCGGCACCGTGTCACAACCCGGATCCTTGGCTCCGGGTTGGGATGCGGAGATGAGCAATGGACTTCAAGTGGCCTGCATTGGCGGCCCTGCTGCTGGCAGGGAGCATGGCTCCGGCAGGTGCCGGTGATTTTTCCATCGGTGCGGCAGCGAGCACCCTGGGCCTTGGCGCCGAGATGGGCTATGAGGTGAACAGCCGCCTGGGCGTGAGGCTGGCGGGCTACGGCTTCTCGGTGAGCCAGAACGGCGAGGAAAGCGGCATCGAATATGACGCGGATCTCGATCTGTCGAACATCGGGCTCAGCGTCGACTGGTATCCCTTCGCCGGCGCATTCCGCCTGACTGCCGGCTGGTTTGCCACGGACAATTTCCTCGATGGCACGGGCCGGCCGGGTGCGGGTGGCAGCTACGACATTGGCGGTCACACATTTACCGCAGCCGAAGTGGGTACCCTGCAGGCCCGTGCTGACTTGGGCAGCTCCGCGCCCTACCTCGGCCTGGGCTGGCTCTGGGGGCGCAGCAACGGCGGCCTTGCATTCCACCTGGACCTCGGCGTGCTATTCCAGGATTCACCGGACATCGAGTTGCGCTCCATCGGCGGGACGCTGAGTGGCAACCCCACCCTGCAATCGGCACTGGCCACCGAAGAAGCCCAGCTCGAGGACGAGCTCGACCAGTTCGACCTCTATCCCGTGCTGACCCTCGGGCTGAGCTACCGGTTCTGACACAGCCCCTCAGCGCAAGGCGCGGGTGAGGAACGGCAGGCTGACATCCATCCGGTAGTCGATATCGGAGTGGTTGTCGT
>CAZQGA010000316.1:0-2750 GCA_964592735.1 uncultured Chromatiaceae bacterium
GCAGTCGCCGGCTGCATAGATGTCCGGGTCGCTGCTGCGGCAGAACTCGTCGACGATGATGCCGTTGCCGCACTCGAGCCCGGCTTCCTCGGCGAGTTGCGTCGTCGGCAGGATGCCCACGCCGATCACCACCATGTCTGCGTGCAGCTCCACGCCCGTGGTGCACTGCACCAGCACCCCATCGCCATGCTCACGGATCTCCGTGACGCCTGTTTCCAGGCAGAAGCGCACGCCGGCATCCTGGTGGACCTTGAGGTAGAAATCCGAGATGACGGGGGCCACCGCCCGGGCCATGGGACGGTCGGCGAGTTCGATCACCGTGACTTCGACGCCTGCCGCTACTGCCGCTGCCGCCACTTCCAGGCCGATGTAGCCCCCGCCGATCACCGCCAGGCGCTGGCCGGCACGCAACCCGGCCTGGATACCGAGGGCATCGTCGATGGTCCGCAGGTAATGCACCTGCGGCAGTTCTGCTCCCGGGATCGTCATGCGGCGCACATGGCTGCCGGTGGCGAGGATGAGCTTGTCGTAGCTGACGTCCCGGCCATCGATGGATGCGCGGTGTCCGCTGCGGTCGATCGATGTCACGCGCGTACCGAGTCGCATGTCCACGCGATGGTCCTGGTAGAACTGCGCCGGGCGCAGGTACAGCCGCTCGGGATCGAGGCCAGCGGCCAGGAATTTCTTCGACAGCGGCGGGCGCTGGTAGGGCAGGTGGGGCTCCTCGCCCGCCACGATGATCTCGCCACCGTAGCCGCCATGGCGCAGCGATATGACGGCCTGGGCGGCTGCCTGGCCGGCGCCGGCGATGACAATGGTATTGCGCATGGGGAGGACTGCTGGGCTTTTCGGCTGATTATACTGACTGCGGCGGGCAGCCGGCCCGCCGCAACTCCCTCCCGCATCACGACAGGACCTTGCCTCCATGAAGCTGATCCAGATCCACCGCTGCGGCGGCCCGGAAGTACTCGAATGGACCGATGCCGCCGAGCCCGTGGCCGGCGCCGGCGAGGCGCTCGTGCGCCAGACGGCCATCGGCCTGAATTTCATCGACACCTACCACCGTTCCGGCCTCTACCCGCTGACGTTTCCGGCCGGTCTCGGCATGGAAGCCGCCGGCGTCATCGAGGCCGTGGGCAGCGGTGTCGGCAGCCTGGTTCCGGGTGACCGGGTGGCCTACTGCAGCCCGCCTCCGGGTGCCTACGCAGAGAAGCGCGCCTTCGCCGCTGACCGCCTCGTGAAGTTGCCTGCGGGTGTCGAAGAGCGCACGGCTGCGGCTGCCATGCTCAAGGGATTGACGGCGTGGTATCTCCTGCGGCGCAGTTATCCGGCCCGGCGAGGAGATGCCGTGCTGGCCCATGCAGCGGCCGGCGGTGTCGGCCTGATCCTCGGGCAGTGGGCACGCAGCCTCGGCGTGCGCGCCATCGGCGTGGTCAGCACGCTGGAGAAGGCGGCCCTGGCGCGGGCGAATGGCTATGCGGAAGTCATCCTCGCCGATGCGCCGGATTTCGTCGCGAAGGTCCGTGGGCTGACTGGCGGTGAGGGTGTCGCTGCGGTGTACGACTCGGTTGGCAAGGCCACCTTCACGCAATCGCTGGACTGCCTGCGCAAACACGGCGTCCTGGTGAGTTATGGCAACGCCTCCGGGCCGGTCGAGCCCTTCACGCCGCTGGAACTCGCACGCCGGGGTTCGCTGTACCTGACGCGGCCATCCCTGTTCGACTTCATCGCTACACGGGCGGATCTCGAAGCGGGTGCCGGCGAACTGTTTGCGCTCCTCGAGAGCGGCGCGGTGAAGGTGCACATCGGCCAGACCTATCCGCTGGCGGAAGCAGCCCGCGCGCATCGCGATCTCGAAGCGCGCCGTACCACGGGTTCGACCCTGCTGTTGCCTTAGGTCTTGCCGATCCGGTCATGTTGGGCCAGAAGCCAGCAGCAGGACCATCAGCGGCGGAACGCCGGCGGCGCATCTACGCTGCGGTGGCGGCGATTCCGGCCGGTACGGTCGTGAGCTACGGGCAGGTGGCGTTGCGCGCCGGCCTGCCGGGTGGCGCACGCCAGGTGGGGCGGGCCCTGGCTGACTGCCCCGCCGGCCTGCCCTGGCACCGGGTCATTACCGCGGCCGGGCGCATTGCACTGCCGGCAGGTTCGAGTGCCTTCAGGGAACAGGTTGCCCGCTTGCGGGCCGAGGGTGTCGAAATCCGTGCGGGGCGCGTGACACGACGGTTCCGCGACGGGACTGGTGTGCTCGATGAGCTGCTCTGGGGGCCGCAATCGCGGCGGAACGGGAGGATGCGATGAGAAAAACAACCGGGATGCTGGCAGTTGTCGTGCTGGCGCTGGCGGGCTGCGGGGAACCTGCGGCAGAGGCGCCGGCAGCCGCAGACGGAGATGATCCGGCCGCACACCGCGAACTGCTCGATGCCGTCGAGCAGCCGCTGGAGCGGGCCCGTTCGGTCGAGGGCATCGAGGCCGGGCACAAGCGGGCCATGGATGAGGCGATCGACGCACAGACCCGCTAGGGCTGTCGTGATGGCGTATCGATGCCCTGGTCGCGCGCGAGGGCGGCCAGCCCCTTGAGCGCCGGGTATGGATCGATGATCACGCAGCTGGGAATTGCCCTCAGGTAGTCCCGGAAGCGTCCCTTGGCCTCGAAGCGCTCGCGGAACATCGAGTGGCGGAGTGCGGCCAGGTAACGTGGCACGATGCCGCCACCGATATAAACCCCACCGAAGGCACCGAGTGTCAGT
>CAZQGA010000317.1:0-2749 GCA_964592735.1 uncultured Chromatiaceae bacterium
TCCTCGCGCTCGATGCGCTTCCACTCGAAGAAGCGCTCCCAGTCGGCGGTGAGCGAACCCACGCGGCTGTCGGTGCCGTTGCTCGCGATCAGCAGCGCGTTGAACCAGAAGAGCTGCGGAATCTCTTTCTTGTAATGCGTCAGGTTCTCGTCGAAGGCCGCCCGCGCCGGCACACCGGGTTTCTTCAGTTCGATCACCACCCAGGGCAGGCCGTTGACGAAGCCCACGAGGTCCGGCCGGCAGGTGTAGAGGCTCCCCACCACGCTGAACTGACTCACCAAGAGGAAATCGTTGCGCGCGGGCTCGGCCCAGTCCACCACGCGCAGGCGCTCGGTCTTCTGCCCGCCGTGCTCGCGGTCGGGGATGGAGACGGGAATGCCGTCCTTCAGCAGCCGGCAGATCTCGCGGTTCGCAGCCTCGAGACTCATCGCCGAACGGTCGCGCACGAGTTCGTCGATGGCGGTCTGGATCGCCTCGGGCGGCAGCCCGGGGTTGAGCGTGCTGAGCGCGGCGCGCAGGCGCTCGACGAGCACCACCTCGCCCCTGGTTTCACGGCCGAGATTGCACGCACCGGCGCCGCCCGTGCCGAAGCTTTCCTCCAGCGCCGACAGCGTCTGCCAGCCCAGCTCCACAAACAGTCCGATCGCGGGCTGCTCGACGAGCTGGTCTTCGGTGTAAGCGTGGGGGCTCATGGGCTCAAGTACTCATCAGCTCAGCCACAGGGTGGAAAGCGGCACCGCCCACAGCGGCGTGCCCGATACCTCGCCCATGGGCAAGGTCTGCGTACCGTCGTACAGCAACACCCCTGCCATGAAGCGTTCGCCTGCCAGCGCTGCCAGCTTTTTCAGACCCGCGAAGTCGCTGGGCTGGAAACTCGCCGCCGCCTTGACCTCCAGCCCCACGATGTCGCCGCGCCGGCTTTCCAGCACAAAGTCCACTTCCGCCTGTGCCGTGGTGCGAAAAGTCAGCACCTGCACGTCCTGATCGGCCCAGGAGGCCAGCTTCAGCAGCTCGCCGTACACATGGCTTTCCAGCAGCGCACCCAGTTTCGGGCGTTGGCGAATCAACAGCTCTGCGTTGACACCCAGCAGCCCGCACAGCAGGCCGGAGTCGATGAATTGCAGCCTGGGGCTCTTGACGATGCGCGACAGCCCGTTGCCCGACCATTGCAACACCCGGCGCAGCAGGAACATCTGCTCGAAGATGCCCAGGTATTTTTCGGCCGTCTTGTTGTCCAGACCGATCTGGCCTGCCAGCCGGGCGAAGTTGCACAGCTGCCCTGACATGTGCGCCAGGGCCGTGAGCAGGCGCGGCAGGTGGTCGAGCTTTTCCACCGCTGCGATGTCGGGCACGTCGCGCTGGATCAGCGTGGCGACGTACTGCGCCAGCCAGGCCTCGCGCCGCCGCGTCGTCGTGCGGGCCAGCGCCTGCGGGTAGCCACCGCGCAGCACGCGCTGTACCAGCGCGGCGCCCACCTCGGCCGGGGCCGGCGCGGGCGGCGGCCGGGGCATGTCCCCGGCAAACACCGCATCCATCCACCGGCCCGGCTGGCGCGCGAGCTCGCAGCCGGCCAGCGGCAGCAGGGTGTGGGTTTCGATGCGTCCGGCCAGGGAGTCGGCCACGCGCGGCAAGGTCATCACGTTGGCCGAGCCGGTGAGCAGGAAGCGGCCCGGCCGCCGGCTTGATGGCCAGCAGCAGCTCTGGCGCGCGCTGCACCTCGTCGATCACCGCACCGTCCAGCTCCCGCACGAAGCCCACCGGATCGTGGCGCACGGCGGCCAGCGTGGCCGCGTCGTCCAGCGTCACATACGCTCGCCTGGCGTCGGCCATCTGGCGCACCAGCGTCGTCTTGCCCGCCTGCCGGGGCCCGTTCACCAGCACCACCGGCGTGTCGGACAGGGCCTCTTCAATATGCGGCCGCAGGTAGCGCGGGATGTAGGAGTCATCCATGCTACAAGCCTGAAATTACAGGATTATTTATCGTGACAAAATGGAATATTCGCCATGATAAATTGGATTTAACCTCGATGCCAGCCCGCTTCCGGCAACGCAGCAAGACCCGCTCGCTCAGTCTGCCCCGACCGCGATCTGGCCGGAGAGCAGCCGCGGCAGCAGCAGGTCGCGGGTGCGGCGGAGGGTTTGGATTTGGCGTTGGAGAAACTGACTCTGTCGAATCATCGGTCCGACGCGGTGATTGAAATCATCGTGCAAGCTCTGTGGGCCGCAGAAGAACGGAATCCGATTCATATTCTCCTGTGTGACTTTCGGTTGCGCCGCACCAGTGATGTAGGGGGAGATGTTCACCTCGGAAAGACCGAGATATAGAAAATGTGTTGAGTAATGCGCCCGGCCACGCAGGACGTGCGTGTGGTTATTCGGCCAAAACTTCTCGTTGACCAATTGAAGAACCGGCGCGCGGTCGGGTGTTATGACTGAGCCATCCTCAGCCATGAGCAGGTACTCGCCTTCGAAGATGAAGTCGTTGACGCAGTCGAAGACCTTCGCTGCGCCGTAGTACGGATATACGCCCTGCATCTCGGCACGCTGCATCTTTGAGAGCGGCTTGCGCAGCCGGTCAAAATTCTCCGCAATCTCCGACAACTTCTTCACCTCCCACCCCTGCGGAATCTCACCGAGCGGGGACGGAACGCGGGGGACGGCTGGACTCATGCCAGCGCTGGCCCTCGCCCCTGCGGGGCGGCCTGCGGCCGTCCCGTCCGGCTGTCCTGCCGGATGGTCGTGACCGGGG
>CAZQGA010000318.1:0-2743 GCA_964592735.1 uncultured Chromatiaceae bacterium
GCTGCACCTCGATGCCGTTGTGCTCGTAGACCGCCACCAGGTCCTCGCACATCGACGGCAGGTTGCGGTTGCCGTAGCAGGTGGTGAACAGCACGACCCGCCCGCTGGTATTGCCGGCCGGTCCGCCGGGCTGCACGGGCGCCCGCGCCTTGCCGAGGCGCCGGCGGGCGGTGCGTGATTCATAGCGCGGCAGCGGTGCATCACGTGCCACGCCGAGGGTGGTCTCCAGCACGGCCCGGCCAAAGCCCGTGGCATTGACGGCATTGACCACCTCGGCCACCACCGGGATGCCCGCCAGGTTGCCAACGATGTCGGTTGCCGAGAGCATCCGGTCACGCAGCGACGCACCTTCGTCACCGAAACGCTTTGCCTTGGCGCGCAGCATCAGGTGCGGGAAATCGATGTTCCACGGATGCGGCGGCACGTACGGGCACTTCGTCATGAAGCACAGGTCGCACAGATAGCAGTGGTCGACGACCTCCCAGTAGACGGTTTTCGGCACACCCTCCAGCTCACCGGTATCGGTGGCATCGATGGCGTCGAATAGCGTCGGGAAGGCGTTGCAGAGGCTGAAGCAGCGCCGGCAGCCGTGGCAGACATCGAACACGCGCTCCATCTCGGTGATGAGCGCCGTCTCGTCGTGGAATGCCTCGCCCTGCCAGTCGAGCGGGTGACGTGTGGCAGCCTCCAGGCTGCCTTCACGCGTGGACTTGTCCGCCATGCTTCTCTCCGGCGCCGGGCCGACGGGGCGGACCCGGCCTGCGGTGGGTGAACTGCCCGGCCGCCGCGTCAGACGACGCCGCAGCCGGGCATATGCCGTTCAGCGACTCAGCGGCCGAGCGAGTCCAGTGCCTTCTGGAAACGGTTGGCGTGCGAGCGCTCTGCCTTGGCCAGCGTCTCGAACCAGTCGGCAATCTCGCCAAAGCCCTCTTCGCGGGCGGCCTTGGCCATGCCCGGGTACATATCCGAGTACTCGTGGGTCTCACCGGCGATGGCAGCCTTGAGGTTGGCGGAAGTCTCGCCGATCGGCAGGCCAGTGGCCGGATCACCCACCACCTCGAGATATTCCAGGTGACCATGCGCATGGCCAGTCTCGCCCTCGGCGGTGGAGCGGAACACCGCGGCGACGTCGTTGTGGCCCTCGACGTCGGCCTTCAGTGCGAAATACAGGTAGCGGCGGTTCGCCTGGGATTCACCCGCGAACGCATCCTTCAGGTTCTTCTCGGTCTTGCTTCCCTTGAGATTCACTTCTCTTCTCCTCGGCTTGCTGACAGGGCCGGCTCCGGGAGCCGGAATATTTAGACTTGCTCTAAATATAGACAGCCCGGGCCCGGACTGTCAAATCAGGTGACCCACTATACACGCGCCTCCGCCGCCATTGACCGCCCCCTGCCCCTGTGCGAAGTTAGCGGCCCTTCCCGTACCCAGCTCCGGCTCCCATGACGGATTCGCGCCGCCCACGCATCGACCTGGAAAAGACCCTGGCCGAACTCGAAGACATCGTCGAGCAGCTGGAGTCTGGTGGCCTGCCACTGGAAAAGTCCCTGAAACAGTTCGAGCGCGGCGTGCGCCTCAGTCGCGACTGTCAGGCGGCGCTGCAGGACGCCGAACAGCGTGTGCAGCTGCTGATGGGCACGGAACTGCATGATCTCGACCCGGAAACGCTTGTCGAGCGCGCGACAAAGGACAGCGACGAGATCGACTGAGTGGGACCGCGCCCGGTCTCAGGTGCGCGCGCTGTTCGAGCCCTGCAGGCGTCGGATCAGCGAACGCAGGAAAACCTTGTTGAAGCGCAGCTGGCAATCGGTGGACACCTGCTCGAGCAGCGTGGCGCTCACGCTCAGCACGGTGACCATATCCTCGGCGCGAATCGTCGAATTGCGCTTCACGCCACTGACGTAGCTGCTTTCACCGAAGCAATCGCCCTCGCCCAGCATCCCCATGCTGCGCCCGGCCATCTCCACACGGACGCCCCCGGCGACGACGATGTAGAAGCGATCATCCATCTCTCCCTCACGGACGATCTCATCGCCGGCACTGTATTCACGCCACTCGCTGGCGCGCAGCAGATCCCAGATCTCTGCCCCGGAGAAGTCGTGGAAGAACCGCAGGCGTCGCAGTTGGTCGAAGTGCTCCTGGTTGTCGGCGTTGGCATACTCCTGGCAGAGCTGCTGGTAAATGCGCGTCAGGCGTGCAGCCAGGTCTGCGCCGTTGATACGCGTGGATGGCGCCTTGGCCAGCACCGCCATGACGGCCTGCTCGAGTTCATCGGGAATGCCTTCCCGGACGGTGTGCAGTGGCGGTGGCGTGGCATAGACGATCTGGTTGAGGAGCCGGGACAGGGTGCTGGCACGAAAAGGCCGAAACCCCGTCAGCAGTTCGTACGCCACGGCGCCAAGGGAATAGATATCGGAAGCCGGGGTGATTTCGGCAGACTCCACCTGCTCGGGTGACATGTAGCTCGGGGAGCCGGCGATACCCTCGATCCTCGAGACATCGGCATCACGCAGCAGCGCGATGCCAAAATCGATGATGCGGACATCGTTGTCCCGGGTAAGCATGATGTTGCTCGGCTTGATGTCCCGGTGGATGACGCCGCGCTTGTGGGCATACTGCAGGGCGCGTGCGCACTTATAGATGATCTTGACGACATCATCGATGCGCAGCAGGTTGTCCGGGCGACAGTACGCCGCCAGGGTCCGTGCCCCCTGCACATGCTCCATGACAACATAGGTGCTGCCCT
>CAZQGA010000319.1:0-2736 GCA_964592735.1 uncultured Chromatiaceae bacterium
CCCCGCGCCCTGACGTCGGCGCAGCGGGCGCCGGACAACAACCCACGGAATGGAAATCACGGGCGGACCCACCATGAACGCTGACCAGCACCCACGCAAGACAGTCCTCATCGTCGGGGCCACGGGCTACATCGGGAGCGCAGTCGTCGCGGAAGCCATCGGGCAAGGCCATGATGTCATTGCCGTGATGAGATCAGCCCCCGCGGCAGGCCAGTTCGCCGGCGCCGAAATCGTCACCGCTGATGTGACCAATCCGGCATCCATCGCCGGCGCCTTCCATCGGCCCATCGACGTGGTGATTTCCTGCCTGGCCTGCCGGTCCGGCACCGCGAGCGACTTCGATGCGATCGATTACCAGGCCACGCGCCAGGTCCTCGATGCCGCCATGAAGAACGGCGTGAAGCATTTCATCCTGCTGTCGGCGATCTGCGTACGCAAGCCGGACCTGCCCCTGCAGCTGGCCAAGCTCAAGATGGAGGACTACCTGATCCGCTCCGGGATCGATTACACGATCGTCAGGCCGACGGCCTATTTCTGGGTGTTCGTCGGCCAGGCCCGCCTCATCCGCAAAGGCCGCCCCGGTTTCCTGATTGGCAGCGGCGACCAGGCCGTCCACAACCCCATCGCCAAGGAAGACCTGGCGGAATTCATGGTCGGCAGCATCGACAACGGGGAACGGCGTAACCGCCTGTTCATCATCGGTGGGCCGGAAGTCGAGGGCAATGTCGTCAGCTACCGGGACGTCCTGCAAATGATCTTCGAAGCCGCCGGCCAGGAGCCGAAGATGAAGAGCATCCCGAACTGGATGGTGCGCGCCGTGATCGGCCTGTTGCAGTTCACCGGGCTCTTCTGGCGCCGTGCCGCCGTCCTCGCGGAACGTTTCCGCATCATCCATTACTATTCGAACGACGACATGCGTGCCCCCGGCTACGGCACACGGACCCTGCGCCAGTTCATCATGGAGCAGCGGGACACGGCCTGACGCGCAGCCCGTACCGGGCAACACGCCAGCGTGCACTGCCCATGGCGGATGCGCGCTAGAAGCGCGCGCGCATCGTCAGCGAGTACTCCCTGCCACGGTCAAACACGCCTTCGATCGTCTGGAAAGCCGTACCCCAGACGCCGGTGATCATGTATTCCTTGTCGGTCAGGTTCCTGACCGCGGCGACAACGTCGTAATGACCGCTCTTGTCGGTGAACGTGAGGTTCGTGTTCACCAGCGAAAAATCCGGCTGGACGAGCGGCGGCGAGTTGAACGAATCGTTGTACACCTTGCTGCGCCATGACCAGTCGACACGCGGCGTCAGGGTGCCAACACCAGCAAGATCGAACTGCCGGGACAGGGCCGCGCTCATGCTCCATTCCGGCACGCGCTCGAACTTGTCGCTCTTGAACAGCCAGGTTTCCACCGGATCGACCTTGTCGTATCCGGCATCCAGATAGCCGATCGCAGCCTCGGCGAACCAGCCGTCGGCCGGCACAGCCTGCATCTCCAGCTCGAAACCGTTGATCGTCGCGCTCGCCGCGTTCTTGGTGACCGGCGCGACGCTGGTGAAGACCTGCACCTGCAGGTCGTCGTACTTCGTGTGGAACATGGCGCCGTTCAGGCGCAGGCCCCGCCCGGGGGTCGAATACTTGAAGCCGACCTCATACACCTTGACGTATTCCGGGGCGAACTCCGGGATCAGGTCGATGTCAGGCGTCCCTGCGGGCGCAGTGAATCCCGCCACGATGGGCGGGAATACCCGCTGGGTGAAGCCCCCGGATTTGAACCCTTCCGAGTAGCTTCCATAGACCATCAGGTCGTCATTCCAGTCATAGGAAAGATTCACCATCGGCGTGTTTTCCGAGAGGCTCTGCTTCTTCCACAGGTACGGCAGGATCCGCTGCCCCGCCTGCATGAAGGGCGCATCGAGCTTGGGGTCGCCACTTCCCGCGAAGTAGTTCTCCAGGATAACCTGGTCCGGCCGGAACTCCTTGTCTTCGCTGGTGTGGCGCAGGCCGACGGTGAGATGCCACTGGTCGGTGATGTCGTAGCTGCCCTGGAAGAACCCGGCCCAGGACTCGTTATCAATGGCACCGCCACTGCGGAACTTCGACATGACGAAGTTGAGGATATTTTCGTTGTCGCCCGACTCCTTGAAGTAGTACAGGCCAAGCACCCAGTGCAGGCGGTCCGCCATCGAGTTGCCGTTCAACTGGAACTCCTGCGAGAACTGCCTGAGATCCATGTGGTCCAGGTACTGGGACACCCGCAGCGGTGAGTGGTCGCCGTCGCGGGCGAAATCCGCATCGAGATCGCGCCAGGCGGTGATCGATTTTGCGCTGAGCCGGTCGTTGATCTGCCAGTCGACGGTCAGGTTGGCAGCGCGGATGTCCGTGTCGGAGAACGCCGGGGCCGTGCCGAGGTTCTCTCCCTTGCCGCGGATGTAACGGTCGTCATAGCAGCCCGGGACGGCCGGGTTGATGTCGGAAGGAACGCCGGGAATGGCACCGGGCAGGAAGACGCAGGGATCGTAGGCATCCGGTCCGCCAAGGCCGGGAGCCGGCCAGCCCGCGAGGAAACTCGCCATCTGGTTGTTGATCAGCGCCATGGGCGGGGTATTCGGATCGACAGCACCGGTACCCCGGTTGATGACTTCACCCTTGTCGATGCCGATCAGGGTAAATGCGGGCCCGTTCTCGCGGCTGCGGGTGCCCTCGACCGAGAAGTTCACCTCCAGCGCCGGGGATGCG
>CAZQGA010000320.1:0-2712 GCA_964592735.1 uncultured Chromatiaceae bacterium
TTCGATCCGATCGCCCAGGCTCCCGGACCTGCCGCCGATTGCCCTGATGAGCAGGTTGGCAGGGCCGATGCCATGCAGGCGCTCGAAGCTGCGGTCAGCCGCCTGCCCGCCCGCCAGCAGCAGGCGTTCCTGCTGCGGACGATGGAAGGGCTCGACGTTGCCGATACCGCTGCGGTGATGGGTTGTTCGGAAGGCAGCGTGAAGACGCATTACTCGCGGGCTGTACACAGCCTGCGAGCCCAACTGGGGGATCATTGGCCATGAACACTCAGGATGAGAGCGGACGTACCGGGCAGCGCTTTACCCGCGCCGCGGGTGGCCTCCTTCGCCAGGGCGCCGACGAACTCGACGCGGCCACCCTGTCGCGCCTGAACCAGGCGCGACAGGCTGCGTTGGCCATGCATGATCGTGGACGCCTGCGCCCGGCGGTGCACGGTGGTAGCTGGCAGGCTGCAGCGGTGGCGGCCGTGGCTGTGGTGGCAGTCGGGCTCTGGGTGGGGCGCCCGGATCCGGCTGGTGTCCCGCATGTCAGGGGCGATCTGCTTCAGCTGCAACAGGCAGCCAGCCCGGACCTGATCCTGATGGACGGCAACCTGGATCTGATCGAGAACCTGGAATTCTTCGACTGGCTGGGTTCCGGTGGCGTTGGTGCTGACGTGGATCCGGCAGGGTAATGTCGTGACCCAGGGCGGCCGCATGCGCTGTATCGTCGTCTTGCTGCTGGGCTTGCTGTACACCGGTGTGCAGGTTGCCGCTGCCGGGGAGCCGGGCATCAGCTGGCAACTGCTGACCCCCGAGCAGAAGATCTTGCTGGCGCCACTGGCGGCCGACTGGGATCGCCTGCCGCCTGAACGGCAGTTGCGACTGGCTGCCGGTGCCAGCCGCTGGGCCGGGATGGATGCGCGGGAAAAGGCTCGTGCCCGGGAGCGGGTACAGCGCTGGGAGGAAATGACACCCGAGCAGCGGGCCGCTACGCGTCGTCAGTTCCAGCGCTTCCAGCAGCTGCCGCCGGAGGAGCAGGCGCGGTTGCGGGAGGACTTCGAGCGCTCCCGCAGCCATCCGCCCGGCAAGCAGCCCGAGGCGCGTGAGCGCAAGGAAAAGAAGGCCCCGGAAGAGCGCCGCGACCGCCATCAGCGGCAGGATCGCCACCCGGGCGGGCCAAACTCCCGGCGGTCTCCCACCGCGCCCTGACCCTGCGCGTGCTGCGCGGCCTCCCGGGATCGCCCGTCGCCGGGCCAGCCGCGGGGCGCGCTCATCCCCCAAGCTGGGTATCATTGCCCGCCGACGCAGCGCAGGTTTGCCTGCCCTGCTGCCGTGCCCAGGCTTGTATCCATGCTCGTGCCGAGGTTGTCATGCCGCTGATGATAGGAATTCCACGCGAGGTTTTTGCCGGCGAGAAGCGTGTCGCTACGGTTCCGGAAGTTGCCGCGAAGCTCATCAAGCTGGGCTTTGCCGTCAGCGTCGAGAGCGGTGCCGGTGCCGGCGCGAGCCTTGATGATGACGCCTATCGTGCTGCCGGCGTACACATTGCCACCAGCGCAGCCGAGCTCTGGGCGGGCGCCGACATCATTTTCAAGGTGCGGGCACCGGAGGCGACCGAGGTTGCCCTCATGAAGCCGGGCACCACCCTGGTCAGCTTCATCTGGCCGGCACAGAACCCGGAACTGATGCAGCAGCTTGCCGCCCGCAAGGTGACGGTACTGGCCATGGATTCGCTGCCGCGCACGCTTTCACGCGCACAGAAGATGGATGCGCTGACTGCCATGGCCAGCATCAGCGGTTATCGCGCCATCATCGAAGCTGCGAATGCCTTTGGGCGGTTTTTCAACGGCCAGGTGACTGCCGCCGGGAAAATTCCGCCCGCCCGGGTGTTCATTGCCGGTGCCGGTGTAGCCGGACTTGCCGCCGTCGGTACGGCTGCCAGCCTGGGCGCCATCGTGCGCGCCAACGACACGCGTGCGGAGGTGGCCGACCAGGTTGTCTCGCTCGGCGGTGAGTTCGTCAAGGTCGACTACGAGGAAGAAGGCTCCGGTGGTGGCGGCTATGCAAAGGTTATGAGCGAAGGCTTTCAGCGTGCCCAGCTTGATCTGTACGCCAGGGAAGCCCGGGATGCCGACATTTTCATCACCACCGCACTGATCCCGGGCAAGCCTGCGCCGCGGCTGGTCACCGCCGAGATGGTCCGCAGCATGAAGCCCGGCAGCGTGATCGTCGACATGGCCGGCGAGCAGGGCGGCAACTGCGAGCTCACCGTGCCGGGCGAAAGCGTCGTGCGCCACGGTGTGACGATCATCGGCTACACGGACTTGCCGAGCCGGCTGGCCCGCCAGTCTTCGACGTTGTACGCCACCAACCTGCTGCGGCTCACCGAAGATCTGTGCAAGGCGAAGGATGGCAGCCTCAACGTCAATTTCGACGACGAAGCCATCCGCGGCCTGACCGTCATCAAGGATGGGGAAGTGACCTGGCCACCACCGCCGGTGAAACCACCGGCCGCGCCGCCCCAGGCCAGACCTGCCGCTGCTGTTCCGGCCGCGAAAAAGCCCGCTCACGGCAGTGCCGAACCCATGTCGGCCGGCACACTCGCCACCGTGTTCGGCATCGGTGCAGTCGTGTTTGCCCTGATCGGCTTGTTTGCGCCCGCATCCTTCCTCGCGCACTTCACCGTGTTCGTGCTGGCCTGCTTCATCGGCTACATGGTGATCTGGAACG
>CAZQGA010000321.1:0-2700 GCA_964592735.1 uncultured Chromatiaceae bacterium
TCGACATCGGCATGGGTCATCGTGACTGGATGGGTGATCAGCGATTCGACCGACCCCAGGTTCTCCGCCAGGCTCCAGATGCGGATATTGTCCATCAGCGCCTTGCCCGCCTGCACGCCGCCCTTGACCTCGAACCAGAGCATGGCGCCGAAACCGGAAGCCTGCCGCTTCGCCAGCTCGTGCTGCGGAAAGGACTCGAGGCCGGGATAGCGCACCTGAGCGACCCGCGGATGCGACGCGAGGAAGCGGGCCACGGCGAGCGCATTGGCGGACTGGCGCTCCAGCCGCACGGACAGCGTCTTGCAGCCTTGCAGCGTCAGCCACGCGGGCTGTGGCGCCATGATCATGCCGGTGGCGTTCTGGATGAAACGCAGGGACTTGTCGAGCTCGACGGTCCGTGCCACGACGGCACCACCCACGGTCGCGTTGTGCCCGTCAAAGTATTTCGTCGTGCTGTGCACGACGAGGTCAGCACCGAGTTCGAGCGGCCGCTGGTAATAGGGCGTGAGGAACGTGTTGTCCACCGCGTGCAACACGCCCGCCTCGCGGGCGATGGCCGAGACGGCTGCGATGTCGGTGAGCTTCAGCGTCGGGTTGGCCGGTGTCTCGGTGAAGATCAACCGCGTATTCGGCCGCAGTGCCTTGCGCACCGCCGCGGCATCGGAGGTATCAACGAAGGAAAATGCCACACCGAAGCGGCTGAATATCCTGGTGGACAACCGGTAGGTGCCGCCGTAGCAGACGTCCGAAACGATGGCATGGTCACCCGCGTTCAGAAACGCCAGGTACACCGCCTGCGTCGCCGCCATGCCCGTGCCATAGCAGGTGCAGTCGGCGCCGCCCTCGAGGTCGGCGAGCTTCTGTTCCAGGGCGCGCACCGTCGGGTTGCCCGAGCGTGAGTACGAGTAGCCCTTCGCCAGGTACTGGTCGACGGACTCCTGCACATAGGTGGTCGTCTGGTAGATCGGCGTCAGAATCGAGCCGGTCACCGGATCCGGCGTCACGCCGGCGTGGATCTGTCGTGTATTGAAACCCATGGGCCGTCCTTCCCGTTCGCGCCTGCAGCCTGGCCTGTTCTCAGCCGTGACCGGGTAGTTTACCCGCAGAAAGGCCCGGGAACTGGTGCCCGGCCTGGCTTCTCAAAACTGTTCTTCGGACAGGGCCAGCAGGGGTTCACAGCCTGCCTCTATGGCACGCCGCCAGGCCCCCGCAGCCGGCATGACCTGCTCCGCATAAAACTGCGCCGTCAGCAGCTTGGCTTCGCAGAACGCAGCGTCGCTGGCACCGCCGGCCAGTTCGGCACGGGCGGCCAGCGCCGCACGCGCGAGCATCCAGCCGCCTGCCACGGTGCCGAGCAGCATGAGCAGGTTGACCGACACCGCACCGGGAACCGCCGGGTGCCTTGCATGATTGGCAGCCAGCCAGCGGCCGGCCGCCACGATGCACTCGACGCCTTCCTGCAGTGCCTTGCGCAAGGGCAGCAGCGTCGCGCCGGCGCGTTCCAGTTCAGCCACGGTAGCAGCCATGTCAGCGACCAGGCCCGTGAGCGCCGCCCCGCCATCGCGCAGGATCTTGCGCCCGACGAGGTCGGCCGCCTGGATGCCCGTCGTCCCCTCGTAAATGGTGGTGATGCGCGCATCGCGGAAGTGCTGCGCCGCACCCGTCTCCTCCACGTACCCCATGCCACCGTGCACCTGAAGTGCGATCGAGGTGAGTTGCTGGCCGGTCTCCGTGCACCAGCCCTTGATCACCGGGATGAGCAGATCGACACGCGCCTGGTGGCGTGCGCGTTCGGCCCCATCGGCCGCACGCTCCGCGAAATCGAGCGCAGCGGCCGCCAGATAGACCAGGCTGCGCATCGCCTCCAGCTGCGCCTTCATGGTGAGCATCATGCGGCGCACGTCAGCGTGATGGATGATGGCTGCACGCCCCTCGATGCCGGGCACGCTGCCTTGCACGCGCTCCCGGGCGTACGCCCGCGCCTGCTGGTAGGCGCGTTCGGCGATGGCGACACCCTCCATGCCGACGCCAAGCCGTGCGTGGTTCATCATGGTGAACATGCAGGCGAGGCCCTGGTGCTTTTCGCCCATCAGGTAGCCCAGTGCTCCTTCGAAGGCCATGACGCAGGTGGGGCTGCCATGGATGCCGAGCTTGTGCTCGACGGACACGGGATTGACGCTGTTGCGCATGCCCGGCTGCCCATCGGCATCAAGAATGAACTTCGGCACGAGGAAGAGGGAAATCCCGCGGGTGCCGGCCGGTGCGCCCGGCAGGCGGGCAAGCACCAGATGCACCACGTTCTGTGTCATCTCGTGGTCGCCCCAGGTGATGAAGATCTTCTGGCCGCTGATCCGGTAGTGGTCGCCTTCCGGCACCGCCTGGCTGCGGATGGCCGCCAGATCCGAACCCGCCTGGGGCTCGGTCAGGTTCATGGTGCCGCTCCACTCGCCTGCCACCATCTTCGGCAGGTAGAGGGCGCGCAGCGTCGCACTGCCGTGCGCTGCAAGGGCGCGGGCCGCAGCCTGGGTCAGGAGTGGACCCAGGGACCAGGCCAGGTTCGCCGCCTGCCACATCTCCTCCACGGCCACGCCAACGACGTTGGGCAAGCCCTGGCCACCGTACTCCGGATCGAGCGGCAGGCCGGTCCAGCCGCCTGCGGTGAATTCGAGGTAAGAGGCCACGAACTCCGCCGGCACGACG
>CAZQGA010000322.1:0-2695 GCA_964592735.1 uncultured Chromatiaceae bacterium
ATGCTGGACTAGTAGACGAAAGCTCGGCTAGCATGTCAATGAATTTGACTATCGGCGGTGCTGTGACCGGCACCCCGTGAATCCTGGCTGAGGGGGCAGCATGAGCGACGGCGTGACCCGCGCGACCGGCCACCTGCGTTTCGACGGGCGTACTGTCGTCGTTACCGGCGCGGGCTCCGGCCTTGGCCGTGCCTACGCGCTGGAGTTCGCCCGTCGCGGCGGTAGCGTCGTCGTCAACGCCCGCGACACCGCTGCCGCTGGCAGTGTCGTGGAGGAGATCACGACCGCCGGCGGACACGCCATCGCCAGCGGGGATTCGGTGCTGGACGGCGCGCGCATCATCGACACGGCCGTGGCTGCCTTTGGCAGGGTCGACGTCCTGGTCAACAACGCCGGCATCATTCGCGACCGGAGCTTTGCCCGGCTGACGGACGAGGACTGGCAGGCCGTCTGCGACGTCCACCTGTCAGGAGCCTGGCGCACCACGCAGGCCGCCTGGCAGCACATGCTGAAGGCGCACTATGGGCGCGTCCTCTTTACGTCCTCGGCTGCGGGGCTGTACGGCAATTTCGGGCAGGCCAGCTACAGCGCGGCCAAGCTCGGCCTCGTCGGCCTGATGCGCACGCTCGCGCGGGAAGGTGCGCTGAAGAACATCTACAGCAATGCCATCGCGCCACTGGCCGCGACACGTTCCACGAAGGCAGTGATGTCCGCGGATCTGGCCGGCAAACTGCGTCCGGAGCAGGTCGTGCCACTGGTCGTCGTGCTGGCCCACGACAGTTGCGCAGAGAACGGCGCCTTGTTCGAGGCCGGTGGGGGCTGGTTTGCCCGTCTGCGCTGGGAGCGCAGCCATGGCCTGAGATTCGGCAACGGCCGGATTCCCGACGCCGAGCATCTCGCTGCACGCTGGGGCGAGGTGGTGGACTTTTCCTCCCATGCCGAGCATCCGGACGCCATAGACGACTCGTTGCACCGTGCGTTGGGGGCTGTCTCGTGAGTGCGGGTGGGTCCGTACCGATGGCCACCTACCAGCACCTCGCGCTCGAGCGGGACGGAGCCGTCGGCTTGCTCACGTTCGCCAGGCCTGCCGCGCTCAATGCACTGACGCGCGAACTGCGCCTGGAGCTGCGCGATGCGCTCGGGCGGCTTGCAGGTGACGCGTCGATCCGTGCCGTCGTGCTGTCCGGCCAGGGGCGTGCGTTCTGTGCCGGCGCGGATCTCAAGGAAGCCGGTTCAGGCGACGTCGAGCGGGAGATCCTCGACGAATACCTGCCCTGCTTCGATGCCATCGCGGGGATGGACAAGCCGGTCATTGCTGCGGTGGCGGGTTCGGCTTCCGGTGTCGGGATGTCATTCGCCCTGCACTGCGACCTGCTGGTCATGGCCGATGATGCTTCCCTCGGCCTCGCCTTCAGCCGCATTGGCCTGGTTCCCGATGGGGGGGCGAGCTGGCTCCTCGTGCGCCAGCTCGGCTATCGCCGTGCCTTCGCACTGGCCGTGGAAGCCGCACGCATTCCGGCCGCCCGCGCGCTTGAGCTCGGGCTTGCCAATCGCGTGGTGCCGGCAGCGCAGCTCATGGACGCCAGCCGCAGCTGGGCTGCGCAACTGGTGCAGCAGTCACCGCTTGCGCTCGCCGGTACCAAGCGGCTCATGCGCCTGGCGGCCGAGGCCGGCTTTGACGAGATCTTCCGCCGCGAGGCCCTGCAGCAGCAGGCCTGTGCGGCGAGCGGGTACTTCCGCGAGCGCCTGGAGGAATTTCGCCAGAAACGTCCTGTCGGGCCGGGAACACCACCCAGGAATTAATCCAAGGAGCAGCCGATGAGAAAGGGCCACTTCGACGACGACCATGAGATGTTTCGCGATGCTGCGCGGCGCTTTTTCCAGAACGAAATCGGCCCACATGCCGAAGCCTGGCGCGCGCAGGGCCAGGTCGACCGCGACGCCTTCCGCAAGGCCGGCGGGCAGGGCATGCTCTGCATGTATATCGACTCTGCCTATGGCGGGGCTGGCGTCAGCGATTTTCGCTATGACCAGATCCTCATCGAGGAAAACCAGCGCTACGGCGATCCGGGATTCTTCCTGCACCTGCATAACCGCCTCGTCGCGCCGTACATCACCACGCTCGGCACCGAGGAGCAGAAGCAGCGTTTCCTGCCGGGCTGCATCAGCGGGGAAACCATCCTCGGCATCGCCATGACCGAGGCGGGTGCCGGCAGCGACCTCGCCGGCATGCGCACGCGTGCCGAGGACCGCGGCGATCACTTCCTGCTCAACGGCCAGAAGACCTTCATTTCCAATGGCCTCATTGGTGACCTGTTCGTGGTGGCGGCGCGCACCAACCCGGACGTGCCGCGGCAGATCGGCCTGTTCCTCGTCGAGCGTGGCATGGAAGGCTTCGTGCGCGGACGCAAGCTGAAGAAGATGGGGCTCGATTCGCAGGACACCGCCGAGCTCTTCTTCGACAACGTCAAGGTTCCGAAGGCGAACGTCCTCGGTGACCCGGCCCGCGGTTTCTACTACCTCATGGAATTCCTGGCCGAGGAACGGCTGATCGGCGCCTGCACCTATGTTGCCAACGCACAGATCGCCTTCGATCTCACGATGGACTACATCCGTGAGCGGCGGATGTTCGGCCAGACCGTGGCCGACTTCCAGGTCAACCGCTTCAAGATGGCCGACATGCGCACCGAGATCG
>CAZQGA010000323.1:0-2684 GCA_964592735.1 uncultured Chromatiaceae bacterium
CACAACCTGACCAAGTGTGGTGCCCTGGCTCCGGTCATGACCGCATGGCCCCCGGGCTCATGCTTTTCCCGAGGGGGAAGTTACCGATCAACAGGTCGGCAGCAAGGGAGACTTCTTGGGAGGTACGGGAAATTCGCGAGACTCACCAAAGGGCCGATGCCTGCAGCATGAGTCGGGCTCATGCTTCGCGAATGGGCAGGCCCGGAGCCGGTGAGGTCTCTGCGGGGCAATGGTTGCGCAGATCCGGAATCTGCGGCCCCGCAACGGCCAGGCTTTCGGCCCGCCGATGAAGTGACAGATGGCAGCGCAGCCTAGCCTTGGCGAATCCCGTATTTGCCGGGAGACGAGACTCCCTGGACCTGCAACCGGTAAGAACGGCTGACAGGGACTTCCAGGCCGCCGCGCATCCTGATCACCATGCGCCGGCCGGCGGAGTCCACCCGGTCAATCGCACGCTGGCTCACCCAGAACGATCGGTGGACCTGCAGCCCGGGTTGCGGCTCCATCTCGAGAATGGCGTCGGAGAACCGGAGCAACAGCAGTGTCGACCCGGCGCTGGTATGAACCTTGGTGTAATGCTCCTCGGCCTGCAGCGCGATCACCTCGGCCATCCGCAACTTTTCGGGCAAACGGCCCAGGAGCCGGGGCACGGCCGGGCCCGGATCCATCGCATTGGCGGACTCCATGTTTACTGTCGTTGCCATGGCGGAAGCCACTTCGCCGCCCGGCATCGACGCCTGAATCGCCGGCCTCTGCGGTGGCACAAACCCGAAACGTGGCACCCGCCGGAAGCGGAAGTCCACCCAGTTGCACAGCAACCACCAGAGCAGCCCCTGCAACGTGATCGCGATGTATGGGCCGAGGTTATCCATCGGTGGTGGCCAGAACGGCCCGAAACGGGAACCGGGGAGCAGGTACTGCTCGAATCCGAGGTTGAGCAGGTCCCGCAGTGGCCACCACAACCCGAATCCACCAATGACGTTGCCCAGGAGCAGCACAACCAGCAACGAGGGATGCCATGGGCGCAGCAGCACCGTTGACACCCTGGAACCCACGCCGTAGCAACCCCACGACACCACGGAGAATATCGCCAGATAGGCGATGCGATGTCCGATCGTCTGGAATTCCTGGAACCCGGCGCTGGCGGCACCAAAGAAAATCCCCGCAGCCAGCGGCAGCACCAGGTAGAACTCGAGCAACTGGCGCGCATTCATCCCCCCAGCCGGGGCTGAATTCGGTTCCGAAGCATCGTTGGTCATCAAGTATCAGCCACGAGGGTCTCGCCGGGACCCTCTGTTCATGAATCTTCAGTGGTACCCGTGCAGCTTCGCCGGGTCCGGCACCATCACAATGGGAACAAAATCAGGGAAGTACCGTCCTTCCCACCTGCTGCAACGATATTTAGCCGTTTTGGCAGCATAAGGCAACGACCGTCACTCATGCGGTCCAGGCCAGACGTGCCGCTTTGCCGCTGGCCGTCCGGATGTCCACCGCGTCAGTCGCGCACTTCGCGGAAGTACTGGCCTCGGCAGTGCTCCCACGACGACCATCCCGAAGCAGAAGGGGCGTCCATGCCAGTCACGGCTCCGCCCGTAGTCCGGCCGCTCAGCCCGACTGCGGATGAACCATGGCGGAACGAGGCAATCATTCGGCCTCCCTGACTTCCGCAAGCCGCCTATCGCCGACCCGGTCAGCTGCCGGAACCCCGAGATCCTTCGCCGTCAGTCTGTACCGGTTGAGAATGAGGATGCTGCTGACATGGAGCACGGCGGGTGCGACGACATAGGCCCACTGGATGCCGCGCAACACGGTCTCGGTCTGTGGCAACAGGCTGCCATCGGTCGACTTCACGAACCCCACCAGCGAGAGCACGGCAAGGAAAATCGCCGCGCCGATGGCATTGCCCACCTTGTCCACCGCCGAATAGATGGCCGACAAGGCGCCTTCGCGGCTGATGCCGGAGCGCATCCGGTCGTAGTTGACCGTGTCTGTCAGCATCGAGAAGGACATCAATATGAAACCGTTGTTGAAGATCCCAATGGCCACGGCCACCAGCCACACGATCCACAACGACGCCGCATCGGAAAGAAAATAGGCCTGGATGGAGATCGCATAGAGCACCAGACTCCATTTGTAGACAGGCATCTTGCCGAAGCGTACAGAGGCCCGCACAAGCAGCGGCATCGTCACGATGGCCGTCACCGAGATGATGATCATCCAGATCGGGATGACGTTGAATACGTCCATGCCGAGGCCGAGCACGTAGGCCATGAAGAAGAAGCCACCGGCATAACCGATGCCGGCACTGATGTACTGCACGATGTTGGCCGCGATGAGGACCACGAAGGGCTTGTTGGCCCAGGCGATGCGGAGCTGTTCACCAAGCGGCAGCGCGTGTTCCGTACCGGCACGCGACAGTGCCCTGGCCGTGCCGAAGAATGCCCCGAGGGAGGACGCAGCGATCACGGCCCCCATCGCGATGCCCATCCAGCGATAGCCTTCCTTGGGCGTCCCGCCGAGCTCCTGCGTCACGAAGGCGACGATCTTCGGTGCCACTGCACCGCCCAGGATCAGACCGATCGCAAGGCACGAGTTGCGGAAGGACATGAGCGTGGTGCGCTCATCAGGGCTATCCGACATTTCCGAGGCCATCGTCAGGTAGGGCACCGAGAACATGGAGAATC
>CAZQGA010000324.1:0-2662 GCA_964592735.1 uncultured Chromatiaceae bacterium
ACTACGACCTGCCGATGGTGGCCGAGGATTACGTGCACCGCATCGGCCGTACCGCGCGGGCCGGCATGGACGGGCGTGCCGTGTCGCTGGTGTCGCCCGATGAGGCGCCGCTGCTGCGCGACATCGAGCGCCTGCTCAAGCGTGCGATTCCGTTGCAGCAGCCACCGGAGTTCGAGATCCCGGCCGAGCCGCCAGCGACGGCTGCACCGCGCAACCACGATGGCTATCGCCACCACGGCGGTGGCCAGGGTGGCGCTGGTGGCCAGGGGGGGCAGCGTCATCCCGGCTCGCAGCAGCGCCGCAGCGGCGGGCGCCAGCGCCGGGGTGGCACCGGGCGCAGTTCGCACAGTCGCTGACCGTCCAGGGTCAACAGGTCAATCCGGGCCGCCGTGGGCCCGGATTGACCGCCTATACTCCGGGCTTCCCGGGCGAGGAGTGAGCTGATGAAGACACGTGCCGCCGTGGCCTACGAGCCCGGCAAGCCGCTGGTGATCGAGACAGTCGACCTCGAGGGGCCGCGCGACGGTGAGGTGCTGGTGGAAATCCGCGCCACCGGCGTGTGCCATACGGATGAATTCACGCGCTCGGGTGCCGATCCGGAGGGCCTCTTTCCCGTGATCTTCGGGCATGAAGGCGCTGGCGTCGTCGTCGATGTGGGTGCGGGCGTGAAGTCGGTGCGCAAGGGCGACCACGTCATTCCGCTCTACACGCCGGAATGCCGCGAGTGCAAGTCCTGCACGTCGCACAAGACCAATCTTTGCACCGCCATCCGTGCGACCCAGGGCAGGGGCGTCATGCCTGATGGCACCAGCCGCTTCTCGCGTGCCGGCGCCATGATCCACCACTACATGGGTTGCTCGACGTTCTCGAACTACACCGTGCTGCCCGAGATCGCCGTGGCGAAGATCCGCGAGGACGCGCCCTTCGACAAGGTCTGCTATATCGGCTGCGGTGTCACCACCGGCATTGGTGCGGTGATCAATACGGCAAAGGTGGAGCCGGGCGCCAACGTCGTGGTCTTCGGTCTCGGTGGCATCGGCCTGAACGTCATCCAGGGCGCACGCATGGCCGGCGCCTGCAGGATCATCGGTGTCGATCGCAACCCGGCACGCCGTGCGCTTGCCGAGAAATTCGGCATGACGCATTTCGTCAATCCGCGCGAGGTCGGGGGCGACCTCGTGCCTTACCTCGTGTCGCTCACCGACGGTGGCGCCGACTACAGCTTCGAGTGCATCGGCAACGTCGATGTCATGCGCCAGGCGCTGGAGTGCTGTCATCGCGGCTGGGGCGAGTCGATCATCATCGGCGTGGCTGGTGCCGGCCAGGAGATCCGCACGCGGCCTTTCCAGCTCGTCACCGGCCGGGTGTGGAAGGGCTCGGCTTTCGGGGGTGCGCGCGGGCGCACCGACGTGCCAAGGATCGTCGACTGGTACATGGACGGGCACATCAACATTGATGACCTCATCACCCACCGGCTTCCGCATGCCGAGGTCAACCAGGCCTTCGACCTCATGCACCGCGGGGAATCCATTCGCACCGTGTTGACTTACTGATCTGCAGGAGGGCAGGCGCCATGCGTGCAACAGTCCTGATCATGAGGCCCTGGGTCCTGTTGCCGGTGCTGTGCCTTGCCAGCGGGGTGCTGCCGGCAAGCCCGGGTGATGACGCGGCCAATGCCATTGTCTTCGATGGCGATTTTTTCCAGGCGGGCAACCACATTGTGCTGGAGCAGCCGGTGGCCGGTGATGCGCTGCTCGCCGGGGCCACGGTGGAGAGCAACGCCTCCATCGAAGGCGATGCCAGCATGGCGGGCGGGCAGGTGGCGGTGCGCGCCACCGTGGGTGAGGATCTCTATGCCATTGCGGGAGAACTCGAGGTCGATGCCCTGGTCAGCGGCAGCGCACGCCTGGCCGGTGGCCGGGTACGCATCACACCGGCGTCGCGCATCGACGGGGGTGTGGCCATCGCCGGTGGCACGGTCGATGCCGAAGGCCAGTTCGGCCGCTATCTCACCGTAACTGGTGGCGACGTCATCCTCGGTGGCAGCGTGGATGGCGATGTACGCATCTATGCCGAACAGCTCACGGTTCTGCCCGGGACGCGCATCGGCGGGCAGCTGCGCTACCGGACCACCAGCCCGGCGGTGCTGCCCGGGGATCTCCAGGTGGGTGCCGGCGTCCGCCGTGAGGCGGATGGCGGCAACGCCAGCCGGGGCTGGCGGCTGCCCGAGGCGGCGCGCAGCGCAGGCTGGCTGTGGCTCATTGGCCTGTTCGCGCTCGGCCTGCTGCTGGCCTATGCCTTTGCCGGTTTTTCGCGACGTACGAGTGCGGCGCTGGGTGACCGGCCCTGGGCCGGGATGGGCGTGGGCCTGCTGGTGCTGGTTGGCATTCCGGTGCTGGCGATGGTGCTGGCCCTGACGCTGGTCGGCCTGCCGCTGGCGTTGATGCTGGTGCTTGCCTATCTCGCCATGCTGATCGCTGCCTACGTGGTCGGTGCCCTGTACCTGGGCGATCGCGCGCTCGCTGCCGCCAGGCCGGGCCAGCCTTCAACCCCGGGGCGGCGGCTGCTGGCCTTGCTGCTGGTCCTGCTCGTGCTGGCGGCGATCAGCCAGCTGCCTTTGCTTGGCAAGCTGGTGCGCTTCGCGGTGCTGCTGCTGGGCCTG
>CAZQGA010000325.1:0-2644 GCA_964592735.1 uncultured Chromatiaceae bacterium
CGTTCAGCGGAGCGAGTTCCGGATATCGCGCATTCGCCAGCGGCGGAATTGCCGTCCAGATGAAGCAATGCTGCCCGGACAGGCAGCCGTGGCTGACACCGTCGGCAAATGCCATCCAGGCCGAATAGGGGGCGAAATGCACCTCGGCATGTCCCTCCGGATCCTGCTGGAACTCGGGGGAGTCCTTCATGAAGTCATGGAAGCGCTTCATTGCACGATCGTAGGGACTGGAATCGAGCACCCGGGCCAGGGGCGTGATGCCGGTCAGGCCACGGACCAGACCGCTGCGCAAATGGCCGAGCGGACCCTTGTCGAGGCGCCCGATCCGGCCTCCGGGACCCGTGAAACCGGCGCGTTGCGAGTAGCGGCCGAACACCGTACGAAAATCGCCCTTGCTCACCCAGACCCGCTCGCGCTGCGGATTCACATTGATGAAGAACCGCAGGATCCGGTCGCCATGGGTGGCCCCATAGGCACCGGCATCAAAGTGGATCAGCTCACTGGCCTTGTGGGCGTCGATGTTCCGCCCCGCCTCCTCCATCGGGCGCAGGCTGCAGGTGGCAATCGGTGCATTACGCATCAGTTCAGGCATGGTCCGCCGGGTGAATGCGGCAATGTCTTCACGCAGCTTCGTGAGCGTGCGGTACGTCGTCCCGTAGACCGGTGAATCGCGCCGGATGCCACGCACCGAATCCGCTTCCGGGTGATAGCTGACATTCTTGCGCGTGAGCTGGCCCGGGAGCTCATTGCGCAACCGCTCGAGGTCCGCCTCCGGCGGCAATTGCAGCGGGCACTCCGGGAAATAGATGATGTTGCCCTGCTCTATCAGGTCACTGAGCGTACGCGCTCCGGCGGCGGCCAGACGCGCGGCATCGAATACCTCCAGCATGGCGGCCTCCTTAGTCTGGCCTGGCCCGCAGACTGCTGCATTTTACGCGAGCCTCCTCACGATGCATCGGGTGGATCCCGGCTCCGCCCGCCAACCGAAGCACCAGTCTTGGCGTTCAGCAGGATGCTTGGTTAAGCTACCTGCCAGTCTCGCCCGCCAGGCGCTGGCATACCTGCCCACCCTGGCCGTCGTTTGCGTCCGTTCCCGCTGTACAGCGGGGTCGGGCAGCTGGACAGCGATTGGTCAGCCAACCCCGACAGCTGAACATGGACAACATCACCGCCACCATTCAGTCTTCTTTCCGCTACTGGGCCGATCCGGTCGTGCTCCTGCAGCTGGCCACGATCGTCATCGCGGTGTTCCTCGGACTGGCCGTGGCGCGTGTTGCACGCCGCTGGCACAGGGGCCCGGGGCGGCCACTGTGGGCTGCGACCTGGCCTGGCCTGGTCGTGGAAGGCCTGGTGATGCAGGTGGGCTTCGTCACGGCGCTGGTGCTGATGCTGGCCGGCCACGGCGGCCTGTCACTGCGTGAACTGCCGACCAGCCTGGTCGATACCGCGCTGCAGTTGATCGGGGCGGCCATATTTGCCCGGCTGGGCGTCTTTCTCCTGCGCCTGCTCCTCGGGGAGCACCGGCTTGGCAGGGTCTGGGAGCGCCGTCTGACGCTCACGATCTGGTTGCTCATCGCCTTTGGCGTCGTTGGCTGGCTCGACAAGCTCGAGGGCTTTCTCGACGCCATCGACCTGATGCCCGGCAAGACGCAGTTCAGCCTGTGGATGCTGCTGAAGGGGCTGATCATCATCAGCGGCTTCGTGCTGATTTCCACCGTCGTGGCGCGAGCGATCGAGCGTCGCGTCCTCGCACTCGACAATGTCGCCATCTCGGCGCGCATTGGCATCACGAAATTCGCGTATTTCTTCCTGGTCAGCCTCGGCATCCTCCTTGGCATCAACGCCGCCGGTGTCGACCTGACGGCACTCACCATCCTGACTGGCGCCATCGGCCTCGGGCTCGGTTTCGGCCTGCAGTCTATCGCGAGCAATTTCGTCAGTGGCTTTGTCCTGCTGCTCGACAAGTCGATCAAGCCTGGCGATGTCATCAGTTTCACGGGCCACAGCGGCACCAGCACCGAGAATTTCGGCTGGGTGCAGGAACTGCGCGGGCGATACTTCGTCATCCGCGACCGCGACGGGGTCGAGACCCTGGTGCCCAACCAGCACCTGATCACGAACCCCGTCATCAACTGGAGCTACTCCGACCGCCATGTGCGCCTGAAGCTGCCAGTGCGGATCAGCTACCGGGACGATCCGGAACTGGCGCTGGAGACATTGCTGCGCGCCACCGCGGGTCACCCCCGGGTGCTGCAGGATCCAGGCCCGGTCTCGCGCCTGCTCGAATTCACCGAGTCCGGCATGAATCTGGAGCTGCGGTTCTGGATCGCCGACCCGGAAAATGGCGTCAACAACGTCCGCTCTGACGTCAACCGCGCAATCTGGCGGCTGTTTCGCAGCACCGGCATCACGATTCCGGTCGCCCAGCGCGAAGTGTTCCTCCAGGGGAACGGCAGCCGCCCCGACGGCACCTGATCCTGGGCAACTGCCCGGACGAGCGCGCCGTCACCCGACTGTCGGGCGGATCTGCCCGACAGGATCCGCCCCCCACGCCTGCGTACCTCAGGCGCCCGGGAAGGTACCGCCCTTTGACGAGCCCACCTGGACGTCAGGGATGTTGAACAGGCTCTTCCAGTCGCGGGCG
>CAZQGA010000326.1:0-2638 GCA_964592735.1 uncultured Chromatiaceae bacterium
GCGAGCTGGTGCAGACCGGCAACAGCATCGTCGGCAGCGCCTTCCATACCGAGGGTCGTCCTGCCAGCGAACTGGTGGATGAGGCGGAGCGGCGCATCCTGGAAATCGCCCAGCGCGGGCAGCGGGGTGGCTCCGGTTTCGTGCACCTGCGTGATGTGCTCGGTGCCACCATCGACCGGCTGGATGAACTGCATCAGGCGGGCGGCGCGGTGACCGGTGTTTCCACCGGCTTTTCCCGGTTCGACGAATTCACCTCGGGCCTCCAGAGGGGCGACCTCATCATCGTCGCGGGCCGGCCCTCCATGGGCAAGACCACGCTCGCCCTCAACATTGCCGAGAATGCCGCCTTCGGGGCGGGTTTGCCGGTGGCCGTGTTCAGCATGGAAATGTCGGTCGACCAGCTGGCCTTCCGCATGATTTCCTCACTCGGCCGCATCGACCAGTCGCACCTGCGCAACGGCCGCTTCGGCGACGAAGAGTGGCCGCGTATCCACGGGGCCGTGCGCCAGATGGCCGAGGCGCGCATCTTCATCGATGACACGCCGGCGCTCACGCCGACCGAGATCCGCTCGCGTGCGCGGCGCCTGCAGAGAGAGCACGGCCTTGAGCTCATCGTCGTGGACTACCTGCAGCTCATGCGGGTGGCCGGCAATACCGAAAACCGTGCAACCGAGATATCGGAGATCTCCCGGTCCCTGAAGGCCCTTGCGCGCGAGCTCAAGGTACCCGTCATCGCGCTCTCACAGCTCAACCGCAGCGTCGAGCAGCGCCAGGACAAGAAGCCGGTGATGTCGGACCTGCGCGAGTCCGGGGCCATCGAGCAGGACGCTGACCTCATCGTTTTCATCTATCGCGAAGAGGTCTACAACCAGAACACGCCGCGCAAGGGCATTGCCGACATCACGATTGCCAAGCAGCGCAATGGCCCGACCGGCGAATTCCCGCTGACCTTCCTTGGCAAGTACACGCGGTTTGAAAACTACGCGCCCGAGATCGAGGTGTTTTCGTGACACCAGCGGCGGTGGCCGTCATCCGGGCCGCGGCACTGCGCAACAATCTGCAGAGGGTCCGGGAAGAGGCACCGGGTTGCCGCATCCTGGCCGTCGTCAAGGCGAACGCCTACGGTCATGATCTTGTGAGCGTGGCCCGGATCCTCGGCGGTGCTGATGGCTTCGCCGTGGCGCGCCTGGAGGAGGCCATCCAGTTGCGTGAAGCGGGCATCAGCCAGCGGATCGTGATCCTCGGCGGGTTTGTGGGTGACGGGGAACTGCGCGAGGCGGCCCACCGCCGGCTCGACGTGGTGCTGCATGACCCTGGACAGATGCAGGTATTGCAGCGGCTGCGGCCCGTCATCGATGTCTGGGTGAAACTGGATACAGGGATGGGACGCCTCGGACTGGCGCCGGCATCGCTGCCGGAAACCTTGCATGCGCTGCGTTCCAGCCTGGCCGGTGGCGACATCCGGCTGATGACGCACTTCGCCGCAGCGGACGATCCACAATCGACGCAGACGGCGGCACAACTGGCCGCGTTCCAGGCGGCACGCCAGGCCTGGCCGCTCCAGGCCAGCATGGCCAACTCAGCCATGATCCTGCGCCGGCATTTGCCCGAGGCAGGAGCCGCCGTGCCCGATGCCGCTGGCGACTGGGTGCGGCCGGGGCTGATGCTCTACGGTGCTTCACCCTTCGCAGGGCGCACGGCAGCCAGTCTGGGTCTGCAGCCCGCCATGTCGTTTGAAACCCGTCTGATTGCGGTCAGGCGCCTGCCGCGCGGGCACCGCGTTGGCTATGGCGGCGACTGGCAGGCCAGTCGCGACAGCATCATTGGCGTGGCAGCGGCAGGCTACGCGGATGGTTACCCCTGGCATAGCGCACAAGGCACGCCGGTGCAGGTAAATGGCTGTATCGCGCCGGTCGTTGGCCGCGTATCCATGGATATGATCAGCGTCGACCTGACGGACGGGCCGCCGGCGCAGCCGGGTGATCGTGTGGTGTTGTGGGGGGATGGCCTGCCGGTGGAAGAAATTGCCCGGTGCGCAGGCAGGATTCCTTATGAACTTCTGACCGGGATGGGTTCCCGGGTGACGCACCAGGTCACTGACTGACCGGGCCGGCGCTCAGTCCAGGAAGAATCCCATCTTGATGCCAACCAGTTCGATGACGTCGTTGTCATTGAGCTTGCGGGCCTGTGTGCCAATGGGCTGGCTGTTGACCTTGGGTGGTTCCCGGTTCGGGGCGTTCTCCACCTGCACCAGGTGAAAGCTGTCCCCGCGGCGGGTGATGGCAATGACCTGGACGCCCGGCTGGCCGAGCGTGGTGAGTGCCTTGCTGAGAGCCACTTCCCGGCCGGCAAAGCGGCCATTGAGAACCTGGATCTTCGCGGAAATGGCCGGTGGCGGCGCACGGTCGGCATGGCGGGCCGTGAGTGGTGCCGGATGCACACCGCTGGCCGCCATGTCCGACTTGGACAGCACCATGGTCTGGGCAAATTCATCGTGCTCGGTGCTGTCCGTCGCGGTGTCGACGAAGCGTAGCTGGTGGCGGCCGACGGTGATGACGTCGCCATTCTGCAGCGCATGTTTCTTGATCAGCTTGCCATTGACGTAGGTGCCGTTGGTGCTGTTCAGGTCCTCGAGGAA
>CAZQGA010000327.1:0-2613 GCA_964592735.1 uncultured Chromatiaceae bacterium
TTCGGCGCCTTTCTCCTGCCGATCAACATCCCGGCAGGATCACACCTGCAGGCGACCTGACCTCTTCATCTCCTTATCCTCGACACCTCACAGCAACGCTGCTGTTCTCCAGCAGCGTACGCAGCGACATCGAGGAGGCGATGAACTCACTTGATAACCCTCACATCGAAGCTGGGGGATGGCACACTGAATGGCTACTGTGCAGCGATGACTGTCGGTGGGTTCGGCCTGGCGTACTCACGCTAACTGCCGCGGAGCGGCTGTTGGGTGTTCGGCGACTGGTGAGGGGCCGATGGCGGCTGTACGAGGTACTGCGGTCGTAAGATTTCTGCGACCCCATGGGCACCGCACCCCCGACTGCTTCCGAATTGCCTGAACTGTCGGTTTCGGACTAGAACGGACATTGAGCGCCCCAGACTGCTGGTACGGCTGTAGACATTCGGCTTTAGCCCCGTACGTCATACTGGATTGGCGAACTGTCCGTGTTCCTCAAATTGGATGACTTTTCAAGACGCCTCCGAGGCTGAATGTGTCAGGAAAGAATGGCTCGAAAAATCCGGGCAAGTCAACAGGAATGGCCGGCCTTTGAAACAGGGCTGGGTTTCACAATGAAACCCTGACCATCACTCAGACTAACGCGGCTTGCGCATCAACACATAGGCCGCAGGAATCACAAACAGCGACAGCAGCGGCGCGGTGATCATGCCCCCGAGCATGGGGGCCGCGATGCGGCTCATGACCTCGGAGCCCGTGCCGCTGCTCCAGACGATAGGCACCAGGCCCGCCAGGATGACCGCCACGGTCATGGCCTTGGGCCGCACGCGCAACACCGCGCCGATGCGTATGGCTACCAGCAGTTCTTCCATCGTCGGCCTTCGGCCGTCGGGGCAGCGCTCCTCCAGTGCATGCTTGAGGTAGATGAGCATCACGACACCGAACTCCGCGGCAACGCCCGCCAGAGCAATGAAACCCACGCCGGTGGCAATCGACAGGTTGTAGCCCAGCAAGTACAGAAACCAGATTCCACCCGTCAGCGCAAACGGCAGCGTGGCCATGATCAGGAAGGCCTCGTCCAGGCGCGAGAAGGTCAGGTACAGCAGCACGAAGATGATCAGCAGCGTGGCTGGCACCACCACCTTGAGGCGCGCATCGGCACGCTCCATGTACTCGAACTGCCCCGAGTAGGCGATGCTGACGCCCGGCTCCAGCTTGACCTCGCGGCCCACCGCAGCGCGCAGTTCGTTGGCGACCGAGGCCAGATCCCGCCCGCGCACATCGACATACACCCAGCCGGACGGGCGCGCGTTCTCGCTCTTGAGCATGGGAGGGCCGTCGGTGATGGCCACGCTGGCCACCGTGCCCAGCGTGATCTGCTGGCCATTCGGTGTCCAGATCGGCAACTGCACCAGTCTCTCAGGCGAATCCCGCCACTCGCGCGGGTAGCGCACGCTGATCGGGAACCGCGCCAGACCCTCGACGGTCTCGGAGACGTTCTCGCCGCCCACCGCGCCGGCCACGACCGACTGGATGTCCGCCACGTTGAGTCCGTAGCGGCCCGCGGCCGTGCGGTCGATGCGTACGTCCACGTAGCGGCCGCCGGTCAGACGCTCTGCCAGTACCGAACTGACGCCCGGGATGCCCTTGGCGACATGCTCGACCTGCAGTGCGATTTGGTCGATCACGCGCAGGTCGTTGCCGGTGACCTTGACTCCGATCGGGCTCTTGATGCCGGTGGCCAGCATGTCGATGCGGTTGCGGATCGGTGGAATCCAGATGTTGGCCAGCCCGGGGATCTTGACAGCCTTGTCCAGCTCCTCGACCAGCCGCTCGGGCGTCATGCCGGGGCGCCACTGCTCCCTGGGCTTGAGTTTCACGGTGGTCTCGAACATCTCCAGCGGCGCAGGGTCGGTCGCGGTTTCTGCGCGGCCGGCCTTGCCGAACACACGCTCGACCTCGGGTACGGTCTTGATCATGCGGTTGCTGATTTGCAGCAGTTCGGCGGCGCGTTGGGCCGACAACCCCGGCAGGGCAGACGGCATGTAGAGCAGGTCGCCCTCGTCCAGCCGGGGCAGGAATTCGCCACCAAGCCGCGCCAGCGGCCATGCGGTGGTCGCCAGAGTTAGCACTGCGATCAGCAGCGTCGTCTTGGGCCGATGCAGCACCCACTCCAGGCTGGGCCGGTAGACCGCGATCAGCGCACGGGTGATGGGGTTCCTCTGCTCGTCGGGGATACGTCCGCGAATCCAGTAGCCCATGAGCACCGGGATCAGCGTCACCGACAGCCCCGCCGCCGCCGCCATGGCGTAGGTCTTGGTGAACGCCAGCGGCCCGAACAGGCGGCCCTCCTGCGCCCCCAACGTGAACACCGGGATGAACGACAGCGTGATGATCAACAGCGAGAAGAACAGCGCCGGGCCGACTTCCTGCGCGGCCAGCGTGATCACGCGCCATCGCTCCTCGCCCTGCAAGGACTCGCCCGGGTGTTCGTGCTGCCAGGCCTCCAGCTTCTTGTGCGCGTTCTCGATCATCACCACGGCTGCGTCAACCATGGCGCCCACCGCGATCGCGATGCCCCCCAGCGACATGATGTTGGCGTTGATGCCCTGGTAGCGC
>CAZQGA010000328.1:0-2602 GCA_964592735.1 uncultured Chromatiaceae bacterium
GCCAAGGGTACCTTCTACGTGCCCACGCTGTCGGCGAGCTACCCGCCGCCCGTGTTCCGCGTCAAGGATCCGGAGTCGGTTCGCCTGCGCAATGAATACAAGGCTTTCGAGCGGGCGTATGCGGCTGGCGTGAAGATCGCCTTCGGCACCGATGCCGGCACATTCTCCCACGGCGACAACGCCAAGGAATTCGAGTACATGGTGCAGTTCGGCATGAAACCGATGGACGCCATCCGCGCGGCAACCGTCGTGGGCGCAGATCTGCTCGGCATCAGCGCCGATGCGGGCACACTCGAACCCGGCAAGATCGCCGATGTCGTCGCGGTCAAGGGCAATCCGCTTGACAACATCGCGACGCTGAAACAGGTCGACTTCGTCATGAAGAGTGGCAAGGTGGCCAAGCGGGACGGCGCGATGCTCGACCCGTTCAGCTACCCGTCCCTGTTCCAGTAGCAGGCCGGTCCGCATGGCACGCAGTCAGCACACCGCCCGGTTCGTTGCCGGCCTCACCCTCGCCATCGTGTTCGTTACCGGCGCTGCGCAGGCCGAACGTCCACGGATCTATGCCATCACCGGGGCGCATATCGTCACGGCTCCCGGCAAGTCGATCGCCAATGGGACCATCGTCATGCGCGATGGGCTCATCGAGGCCGTCGGATCCGGGGTCACGGTGCCAGCTGATGCCGAGGTCATTGCTGCGCAACCGGGCTGGACGATTTACCCGGCCTTCATCGATGCGGCATCGGCCGCCGGTCTTGGCAAGGATGCCAGACAGGTCCCGCCGGCCAGCGGCATCGGCCGTGGCTCCGCCGAAGCGAAGCGCAAAGGAGCGCCCCACGAGCTGGAGTCCGTACGTCCGGAAGACGACGTGCTCGACCGCGTGGACTTCAGCGATACGAGCATCGCCCAGCACCGCGCGATGGGCTTCGCCGCCGCCCAGGTGCTGCCCGACAAAGGTGTATTCCGCGGCGGATCCGCCGTCATCATGCTGCGCCCGGGTCCGGCGACCGACCTCGTTGCCCGTAACCGTGTTGGGCAGGTCATCGCGCTCGAAGCCTCGAGTTTCATGCAACGCAAGTACCCCTCCTCCAAGTTTGGTGCCGTCGCCACGGTGCGCCAGGTGTTGCTCGACGCCCGTCGCCAGAACGAGTGGAATGCGCGTTACCAGGCCAACCCCGCAGGCATGGCCCCACCGGAATTCCGTTCCTCCGACGCGGCACTCCTGCGCGTGCTTGACCAGGGCCAGCCGGTGATCTGGGTTTCGCTGATCGGGCTCGATCCCGCCCGCTTCGGCAACCTCGCCCGCGAGTTCGGGCTCCATGGCATGACCGTCGCACGGGGTCTCGGTGACCGCGAGCAGGATCTGCGCGCTGCCGACATGCCCGTGCTGTTGCCACTGGAAATGCCGGCGAAGCCCGACGTGAAGAGCGAGGATGCCCTGGCGGAAACGAGCCTGGAAAAAATGCAGATCGCACTGCGTGCACCAAAGCTGCCCGGCGCACTGGCCGCCAACGGTGTGAAGCTGGCCTTCGTAACGCTGGGCATGAAAGCCCCCGGCAGCTTTCCGCAAAGCCTCGCCGCCATCGTCAAGGCCGGCTTCCCGGCCGACGCCGCCCTTGCCGCCGTCACCACCACGCCAGCCGAACTGCTCGGGCTTTCCCGCAGCATGGGCAGTCTCGAACCCGGCAAGCAGGCCAACCTGCTGGTCGTCGACGGCGAACTTTTCACCGACAAGCCGGCCCTGCGCTACGTCTTCATCGAGGGCTATCCAGAGAAGATCGAAGCGGACAAGGCCAAGGGTGCGCCGCCAGAGGCGGGCGGCAGGCCACGCGGCCCGATGCCGCCGCAGCTCGAGGGCAACCAGTCATGACGAGCCAATCCTGTTCCAGCCTGCGGCGCCTCGGCCTGGCGCTGTTTCTCGTACCGGCCGCCCTGCGGGCCGAGATGCCGCTCGATCAGGCACTTGCCGTAGAGCCTTACGCGGCCATGCCACCGACCCCTGAACAGGTGCTGATCCGCCACGCGACCGTGTGGACGATGACGCCGGAAGGCATCCTGGAGGATGCCGATGTCCTGCTCGAAAAAGGCAAGATCACTGCCGTCGGGCACGGGCTCACCGCCAAGCCCGGCGCGCTCGTGGTCGATGGTACCGGCCGGCATGTCACTCCCGGCATCATCGATGCGCACAGCCACAGCGCGACCGAACAGCTCGACCTCAACGAAGGCGTCAACAGCATCAGCTCCGAGGTGCGCGTCCGCGACGTGCTCGACCCGCATTCGACGCAGATTTATTACCAGCTTTCCGGTGGCGTGACCCTTGCACATGTGCTGCACGGCTCCGGCAATGCCATTGGTGGCCAGAATGCCGTCGTGAAATATCGCTGGGGCGTTACACGGCCTGATGATCTGGTCTTCGATGGCGCCCGGCCCAGCATCAAGTTTGCGCTGGGCGAGAATCCCACGCAGGCCGCTTTCAAGGGCATGCCAGGCAGCAGCCTGCGCTATCCGGCCACGCGCATGGGTGTCGCCGCCTTCGTCCGTTCGAGCTTCGAGCAGGCAAAGCAGTACCAGCGCGAGTGGGAACAATACAACGCTCTGCCGA
>CAZQGA010000329.1:0-2583 GCA_964592735.1 uncultured Chromatiaceae bacterium
ACATCGACAGCAGCGCCGGTGGCGCCGGCAAGCATGGCGGTGAGGGCAAAAGCGGCTGCGCCACCCGAGGTGCCGAGGATGTACGGGTCGGCGAGCGGGTTGCGCAGCAATACCTGCATGAGGGCACCCGCCAGCGCCAGGGCGGCACCCGTGCCAAAGGCGGCCAGTGCCCGCGGCAGGCGCAACTCGAGCACGACCTGGCGCACCATCGGGTCAGTATCGCCGGTCAGCAGGGTTGCAATCTGCCGTGGCCCCACCATACCGCTGCCGTAGCCCACGGCGATGAGCACCCCGAGCACAGCGAGGAACGCAAGCATGGCAATCAGCGTGACTGGGCGCATTCGCATGGTCGGCATCGGCACCGGGTTGGCCGGGCCCATGCCGCGGCGGATTGCAGTGTAGCGAATCGGGTTGCACGGGCGTGCGCTCGCCTGCGGTTTTGTGGGTACGCCCCCCTTTATGGAACAATGGCTTCGCCCGCAGGGAGGGGCTGCGCAGCGCTTGGACCGCATCGACTCACAGGGTTACAGGGCCAACGTCGGCATCATTCTCAGTGATGACACCGGCCTGGTCTTGCTTGGTGGACGTGTGGGCCAGTCGGGCTGGCAGTTCCCCCAGGGAGGCATTCGCTGCCGCGAGTCGCCACGGCAAGCCATGTACCGGGAGCTCAAGGAGGAGATTGGCCTCGGCACGCACGACGTCGAGATCATCGGCTCCACGCGTGGCTGGCTCCACTACCGCCTGCCTGAGCGCTACATCCGCCGTGACGCCCGGCCGCTGTGCATTGGCCAGAAGCAGCGCTGGTTCCTCCTGCGCCTGCGCGCTGACAAGGACTGCCTGCGTGCAGATACGACTGCGACGCCGGAGTTCGACCGCTGGCGCTGGGTCTCCTGGTGGCAGCCCGTCGAAGAGGTGATCCATTTCAAGCGGCAGGTCTACGTCCGGGCGCTGCTGGAACTGGCACCGCTGCTGGCACCCCTGCGGATCCCGCCACCACCCGCCTGGCCGGCGGACTGGACCTGAGGGCGCCTTGTGCGTGGATCGCCGCGCGAATTGCTGGCAACAGGCGGACGCCGCCGCAGGCTGGTGTGGATCGCAGGCAGTTGCCTTGCCCTTGTTGCCGCATTCGAATTCGGCCAGATGCGTGCTGGCCACAATATGCTGGAGGCAGGATTGTCCCAGCGCCGGTTGCAGGCGCAGTTGGCGGAGTTGCGTGCCGAGAACCGCACAGCCCGTCAGGCGCTGGCACGCATGGAAACCGATGGCCAGGTGGATCGTGAAGTCTATGCGCAGGTGGAAGCGCAACTGCCCGGTCTGCAGGACAAGATTCTGGAGCAGCAGGAGGAACTCGCCTTCTATCGCGGCATCGTCGGTGGACCGGGTCAGGGTGGCCTGCGCGTGCAGGAGTTTGTCCAGGAGGCCGGGGACGCAGGGGGCATCCGCATCCGCTTTGTGCTGGCCCGTGTGGAAAATGCGCAGCAACCGGTGCGTGGACAGATCCAGATGCGGATCGAGGGTACGCGAGCCGGACGCCCGGGCAGCCTTGATCTTGCCAGTCTCGCTGCGACGCCCGGGTCGGTGGCGCGGGATTTCAGTTTCCGTTATTTCCAGGAACTCAGCGCCGAGGTGCGCCTGCCTGGAGACTTTCTGCCCGAACGGCTCATGATCCGGATCCTGCCGCTGACACCAGGTGTGCAGGCCAGCGTCGAGTCCTTTCCCTGGGGGGCAAGCGTTCGCAATTAGCCGGAACGGCGCCGGATCCTTTGCCGCTATTCAGGTCACCCGCCGCTGCCGGAACTGCCGGTGATCTGCGCCAGCAGCACGGCTTGCGCAGCGCGCGGTGGGTCGTTGCCTTCAGGCTTTGCCAGATCATAGCGGGCGTCGGCGCGCAATTCCCAGGCCTGGCTGTTGTCGTCGAGGTAGGTGTCCAGGTCGGCGAGGAGACGCTCCTTGAGAGCAGCGTCCCCGATGCTGAAACACAGTTCCACGCGGTGGAAGAAGTTGCGTTCCATCCAGTCGGCGCTGGAGAGAAAGATGTTTTCAGCGCCATTCGCGTGAAAGTAATAGACGCGCGAGTGTTCGAGAAAACGCCCGACGATGGAACGGACGCGGATGTTTTCGGAGATGCCGGGAATGCCTGGTCGCAGGCAGCACAGGCCGCGCACGATCAGGTCGATGACCACGCCGGCACGTGAAGCACGATACAGCGCACGGATGATCTCCGGCTCCACCAGCGCATTGAGCTTGGCGATGATATGGCCGTTGCCTCCACCAGCCACATTGGCGATTTCCTGCTCGATGAGCGCCAGCATGTCCCGGTGCAGCGTGAACGGTGCCTGGTGCAGGCGACTGAGCGGTGGCGTGCGCATCAGGCTCGTGAGTTGCAGGAACACCTGGTGGACGTCCTCCGCCAGTGCCGGGTCGGTACTGAGCAGGCCATAGTCCGTGTACAGCCGGGCAGTGCCGGGATGGTAGTTGCCGGTGCCGAGATGCACATAGCGCTGCAGCCCCCCGGCCTCACGGCGCACCACCAGCGCCATTTTGCCGTGGGTTTTGTAGCCGACCACGCCGTAGATGACGTGG
>CAZQGA010000330.1:0-2563 GCA_964592735.1 uncultured Chromatiaceae bacterium
CTCCACCTCGATGGTCCTGCAGTGGCTGGCCCTCACCTCGGCCGCGGTGCTGTGCGGCCTGCGCAGGTGGCTGGTACGCCTGCCGCTGCGCCAGGGATCGGCGCTGGCTTATGGCGCGGTACTTGCAAACATCCTGCTGGTGTCCGAGCTGCTTTACTGGATCGGCTACCTGGCCGCGCCGGGCGCTGCAAACGTCGCCTGGCTGCCTGCCGATCACTGGTTCTTTGCCGCGCGCAACCTTGCCGTCGGCGGCCTCATCACTGGCGGCTTGCTGCGCTATTTCTACGTGTCAGCGCAGTGGCAGCACAACGTGCGCCGCGAGGCCCAGGCGCGCATCCATGCGCTGCAGGCCCGCATCCGCCCGCATTTCCTGTTCAACAGCATGAACACCATCGCCAGCCTGACGCGCAGCAATCCGGTGGCGGCGGAGCAGGCGGTGGAAGACCTTGCCGAGCTGTTCCGCGCTTCCCTGGCGGACACGCATCAGCACACCACGCTGGCCGATGAGCTCGATATCGCACGCGTCTACGAGCGCATGGAGCGGCAGCGGCTTGGTGAACGCCTCGAGGTGCGCTGGGATGTGGATGCATTGCCCGTCGATGCCCTGTTGCCGGGCCTGACCATCCAGCCATTGCTGGAGAACGCCATCTACCATGGCATCGAGCGGCTGGCGCAGCCCGGTGTCGTCGAAGTGGCGGGGTCGCGGATCGGCGACAGCCTGCAGCTCACCCTCACCAATCCGGTGCCGGCAAACCCTGCGATCGGGAACCGTGAGCGGATGGGGCACCAGATGGCGCTCGACAACATCCGCGAGCGCCTGGCCCTGGCGTTTGGCGAGGACGCCAGCCTGGTCATCGAGACACCACCCGGCAGCTTCCGTGTAACGCTGTCGTTTCCCTGCCGTCGTACGCAGCGATGAGCAGCACGCTGGGCAGCATTCTGGTCGTGGATGACGAGCCGCCTGCGCGGGCGCGGTTGCGTCAGTTGCTGACAGACCTCGGCGGGTGGCAGGTGGTGGGCGAGGCAGCCCATGGGCGCCAGGCGCTGGAGCTGTGCCACAGCCTCGATCCCGACGTGGTTCTGCTCGACATCCGCATGCCGGAGATGGACGGCATCGAACTGGCGCGCCATTTCCAGACACTGCCGCGCCCGCCGGCCGTGATCTTCACCACTGCCTACAGCGACTATGCCATCCAGGCTTTTGAGGCGCAGGCGGTAGGCTACCTGGTGAAACCCGTGCGGCGGGAGAGGCTGGAGCGCGCGTTGCAGCAGGCCGCACGCCTGTCGCGCAGCGGCCTGGCCGCGGTGGCCGCTGCCGCAGGCCAGGTAGGGCGCCGCAGCCACATCTGCGTGCGCAAGGCGAAAGGCCTGCGGCTGGTGCCGATCGGGGAAATCCTCGGCTTCCAGGCCGACCAGAAGTACGTGACGCTGATGCTTGCCGATGGCGAGGAGATCAGCGACGAGACACTGAAAGACCTTGAGGCTGAGTTCCCGGAGGAATTCATTCGCATTCATCGCAATACGCTGGTGGCACGCCATTACCTGCAGCGGATCGAGACCACCGAGGATGGCCGCTCGCTCGCCTGGCTCGCGCACCGGGAGCAGCCATTGCCGATCAGCCGACGCCTGGTCGCCGATGTCAAGAGGCGCCTCGCCGGGCAGGTGCCCTGAGCTGCGCAGCCCAGGCCGGGTGGGTGCAGCCAGCGGGGGCGGACAATCAGCGGCGTGACAGGCGGTAGGACGAGGCGAAATCCACCACGCCGGCGAGCTCGCGCAGCTGGCCGAGCTCGGTGAGCAGGACCCGGTGGTTGCCCATGCGCTGGATCAGCCGGCGACGTTCGAGCTGGCCGAAGCTGCGGCTGACGGTTTCCTTCTGCAGTCCGAGATAGTCGGCGATGTCCTCGCGTGTCATCGGCAGGCTGACGTCGTTCAGTGCCGGATCGCCATCGTCAGCCAGTCCCTCGACCAGACGCCGGGAGTGGCGCAGATAGAGCAGGAATACGGCAAGGCGTTCCAGGGCCGTGCGCTGGCCGAGGCTGTAGATGGTATCGAGCAGATCCTCGAGCACGCGAAAGGCCATGTTCATGAAGGCGCGTTCGGCTTCCGGGTTGCGTCTCAGCCGTCCCTCAAAATCGGCACGCGGGATGCAGGCCACGCAGGCCGACGTCACCGCCTGCACCGAAAAATAATAGCGGTCAGCCGTGGTGAGGCCGATGAAATGGTCACGGAACAGGAAGCTCAGCACCTGGCGGCGGCCGTCGCTGCCGCTGCGGCTCATCATGAGCGTACCGCTGAGGACATTGAAAACCTCGCCAGCCGGGGCGCCCGCGGCAATGAGTACCTGTCCGGGAACAAGGTCGCGGGTCGGTGCCCCGGCGAAGGCACCGAGGAAAATTTCATCCGGCAACTGGGGGTTGGGCATGTGCGAAGCATGGCGCGGGTTCCGGCGCTGCTGCAAGCCGGCCCTGCCGTGGACGTCTTCCGAGGCCGGGGGGTATGATGGCCGCCCTCCAAGCGCCCGTAGCTCAGCTGGATAGAGTACTGCCCTCCGAAGGCAGGGGTC
>CAZQGA010000331.1:0-2534 GCA_964592735.1 uncultured Chromatiaceae bacterium
CCGTGGCGTGGCGGAAGGCGTCGTCGGGGTCGATCTCCTTGCGCTGGATGGCGTCGAGCAGCGCCTGGTCCATGAGCTGCATGTGCTGGTCGCGGCCCATCTGCAGCTGCGAGGGAATCTGGTGGCTCTGGTCGGTCATGATGAGCTTGGCGATGGCGCGGTTCATCACCATGATTTCGGCGATGGCACGCCGGCTGCGGTTGTCCGGCGTCTTGACCAGAACCTGGCTGATGACGGCCAGCAGGCTCTGCGCGAGGAAGCTCTTGGTCTGCTCGCGCATCTCGCCCGGCAGGGCATCGATGATGCGGTCGATGGTCTTCACTGCACCGGTGGTATGCAGCGTGCCAAATACCAGGTGGCCCGTCTCGGCGGCGGTCATCGCCATGGAGATGGTTTCCGCATCGCGCATCTCGCCGACCAGGATGACGTCGGGGTCCTGGCGCAGCGCCGCCCGGATGCCTTCGGCGAAGCTCGGCAGGTGGCTGCCGAGCTCGCGCTGCAGGACCTGGGAGCGCTTGCTTTTGTGCACGAACTCGATGGGATCCTCGAGGCTGATGATGTTGAGGTTCTGCGACGTATTGAGGTGGTCGATCATCGCCGCCAGCGTGGTGGACTTGCCGGTGCCGGTCGAACCCGTGACGAGGATCATGCCCTGGTGGTGGTCGCAGAGAGTCTGGATGACCTTGGGCAGGTGCAGTTTCTCGAGCCTGGGGATGTCCCCGGGAATGAAGCGGAAGGTGGCGCCGACGCCGGTCTCTTTGCGGAAGATGTTGACACGGAAGCGGCCGCCATCTTCCGAGACGTAGGAAAAGTCGATGTCCTGTCCACCGGCGAAGCGGTCCTTCTGGCCGGGTGTGAGGATCTCCCCGACGTCGCTCTCCAGTGCGGTGGCGCCGAGGTCACGGAAGCGGATCGGCATCAGGTCGCCGTGCAGGCGCAGCATCGGCGGCACACCCACCGCGAGGTGCACGTCGGAGCAGCCCTGGGCCAGGCCGAGTTTCAGGAAGGCATCTATGCGCGCCATGCGGGGGCCCGGTTACGCTGCCTGCACGGCGTCGCGCAGTTCGTCCATGGATTCGTAGCGCTTCATCTTGTCGAGTTCCATGGCCTTGCGGACGACGGCGGCAAGTGCTGGCGGGATCTCCGGGTTGATCTCCTCGCAGGGCCGGCACTTGCCCTGGACGTGCTGGTACATGACCGACATGTGATCGCCTTTGGAGTAGGGCGGTACCCCGGCGAGCATTTCGTACATGATCACGCCCAGGCTGTAGATGTCGGCGCGGTGATCGACCTTCTTGCCGAGAATCTGCTCCGGTGCCATGTACTTCGGCGAGCCGATCACGTAGCCCGTCTTGGTGAGCTGCGTGTCGGCATGTGATGCGACGGCCGCCACGCCGAAATCGACGATCTTCAGCAGCCCGTCATCGTTGATGAGGATGTTGGCGGGCTTGAGGTCGCGGTGCACGATGCCAACCTGGTGGGCGACGGTCATGCCGGTGGCGATGTCGATGGCCCAGCCGCGTGCCTTGTCGAGCGGCAGCGGTTTTTTCGCACTGATTTCCGCACCGAGGGTATGCGAGGGGAAATACTCCATCGAGATGGCGTAATTGCCGCCCAGATGGAGGAAATCGTAGATACGGATCACGTTGTTGTGCGTGATCTTGCGCGAGTAACGCAGCTCGTGGACGAAGCGCTTCATCATCTCCTCGTCCTGGCTTACGTTGGGGTTGAGGAACTTGAGGATGAGCCGCTCGTCCACGACGGTGTCTTCCACGAGGATCACGGTGCCGAAGGCACCCTTGCCGATTTTCTGGATGTAGCGGTAGCGGCTCTCGATCATGTCGCCCTGGTTGAGCAGGTTGATGTCGAGTTTCTGCTCGGCCTCGGTCTCCCGGACGATGCGTTCGACTTCCGCGGGCTCCACGAGCAGCGTATGGCCGGGCGAGGCATTGCGTTCCTGGCGGTCGGCTGCGGCTACAGCGGTGCTGGAGAAGCGGTTGTCCAGCCTGACGACGGCTTCAGCCGCCGCCTTGGCGATGGTTTCGTCGGCACCGGCCATGAACGGCTGCAGCCGGGCCTTTACCGTGCTCACGTTCTGATGGTCGGCGAGACGCGCGACTGCGGCGACAGCCTCGATCCTGATGGCCTTGTCGCTGTGCTCGAGCAGCGGCAGCAGGGTCGGCATGATTTTCGAGTCACCGAGCCGGCCGAGGGCGCGGACTGCGGCGGGGGCCGAGCGCACATCGCCGGAGAGCATCTTCACCAGAGCCGGCACCGCCCGCGTGCTGCCGATTTCGGCCAGCGCATCGGCTGCGCGCTCGCGCACCCACCAGTCCCTGTCACCGGTGGCGGTCATGAGGTGTTCGACCGCCCGCTGATCCTTCGTCTGGTTGAGGATTTCGATGGCTGCACGGCGGATGTTTTCGTCGGTGTCGCGCACCAGCTGCAGGACCGCATCCATGACCTTGGGACCGCCGATCTTGGCCAGTGCATTGGAGGCGCGTGAACGAACCCACCAGTCGCTGTCCTCGAGG
>CAZQGA010000332.1:0-2519 GCA_964592735.1 uncultured Chromatiaceae bacterium
ACCTCGCTCATCGGCGAGAGCAACGGCAGCGTGTGTGCGGGGCCGGTGACCGTCTCGTAGGCGATCGCCACGACGTCGGCGGCGAGGAGCCGGGCCGTCTGTGCAGGATCGGGCGCCAGATGCAGGTAGGTGAACAGCACCTGGCCCGGGTGCATGAGCGGGAATTCCGCCGCCTGGGGCTCCTTGACCTTGACGACCAGCCCCGCAGTCGCCCAGACCTCCGCCGCTGAATCAGCGATCAGGGCACCGCAACTGCGGTAGGCCGCATCATCCATGCCCGCAGCAGTGCCAGCACCCGCCTGCACGATGACTTCATGGCCGTGGGTCACCAGCTCACGCACGCCCTCGGGCGTCAGCCCGACACGATACTCGTGGTTTTTGATTTCCTTCGGTACGCCGATACGCACGGACTGAACCTCCGTCAGGTTCCTAGAGCAAGGGAGGGTTCGACAGCACGCCCGGGATCCGGGTGGCCGGCGGCTACCCTAGCGCTTTCCGGACAGCCGAACAACAGTAGAATGAGCATCCCGCACGCCATCGAGCAGGACGTCCACCTTGGCCCACGACGAGCAGAAAACCCGCGATTTCATGCCCCTGTCCATCGCCGTACTGACGGTCTCGGACACTCGCACGCTGGCCAATGACCGCTCCGGCGAGCTGCTGGCCGCGCGCATCGACGCTGGCGGCCACCGCCTTGCCGTACGCGCCATCGAGAAAGACGACATCTACCGGATCCGTGCCGTGGTCTCGGCCTGGATCGCCGATCCTGTTGTCGACGTCATCATCACCACCGGCGGTACCGGACTCACGGGCCGCGACGGTACACCCGAAGCCATCACGCCACTCCTCGACAAGGAGATCGCCGGCTTCGGTGAACTGTTCCGCGCATTCTCCCTCGAGGAGATCGGCACCTCGGCGCTGCAGTCGCGCAGCCTCGGCGGCGTTGCCAACGGCACCTTCATCTTCTGCCTGCCCGGTTCCAGTGGCGCCTGTGCCACGGGCTGGGATCGCATCCTGGCGCGCCAGCTCGATTGCCGGACGCGCCCCTGCAATTTCGTTGAACTCATCCCACGCCTGCTGGAGAAATGACATGAGCCCTTATTCCCCGGCAAACCAGGCCGCCGGCCTGGAGATCCACCAGTTCCCCTGCCTGGAAGACAACTACGGCTACCTCATCCGCGACCGGGAGAGCGGCGAGACCGCCAGCGTGGATGCACCCTCTGCCGCCGCCATCGAAGCGGCGCTGGCCGAGACGGGCTGGACGCTCAACTACATCCTCAACACCCATCATCATGCAGACCATACCGGCGGCAATTTCGACCTGAAGGGCAAGCACGGCTGCTGCATCGTCGGACCGGCTGCGGAAGCTCCGCGCATCCCCGGCATCGACGTCGCGGTCAGTGAGGGCGACATCGTCAAGATCGGCAGGCACCGCGCCCGCGTGCTGGAAACGCCGGGCCACACCAGCGGCCATGTCGTCTACGTGTTCGACGACAGCAACGCGGTGTTCGTCGGCGACACGCTGTTTTCCATGGGCTGCGGCCGGATCTTCGAAGGCACACCCGGGCAGATGTGGGACTCGCTGCAAAAGCTGATGGACCTGCCGGGGGATACCCGGGTCTATTGCGCCCACGAGTACACGCAGAAGAACGGTCACTTCGCCGCCACGCTGGAGCCATACAACAGCCCGCTGGCCGCGCGCCTCAGCGAAGTGGACCAGTTGCGCATGCTCGAGCTGCCGACGGTGCCGTCCACCATCCGCATCGAACTGCTGACCAATCCCTTCCTGCGACCCGACAGCCCGGAGCTGCAGGCCAGCCTCGACATGCGGGGCGCCCCGCTGGCCGAGGTGTTCGCCGAAGTCCGCCGGCGCCGCAACGAGTTCTAGGCAGCGGCGGCGGGAACGGTTAAACTGCCGCGCCCTGCCGCAGCCGGCCACCGCCACCGGATGCTCCCGCAGGGATCCAATCAGCGCGCCCGTAGCTCAGCTGGATAGAGCACCAGGCTACGAACTTGGGGGTCGGGAGTTCGAATCTCTCCGGGCGCGCCACTTCTGCAGCCGATTTGCCCGTTTTCAGCGGCAAAGTCGTGCCAGGCCCGTGCCAAGGCTGAAGGGCTGATACCAGTGGCGCGCCCGTTGCTGGAACGGCTGGCGCAGTTCGGCTATTTCATCGAGCCATCGGTCATCGCTGCCGTATTGGCGGACGCCGGCGAGTAACTGCGAACCTTCACCCGGGGCGCGAACCGTGCAAACCGCAGACCCTCCCCGCCCGTCGCGCAGCTTGTACGCGGCAGCCTGCGGCCTGGCATTTTGAACGCCTGAAGGCGTCAGCATGGCGGTAACTCCTTCGACGGGTTTTCAGTTACCGCCAAAGTTACCGCCAGCAGTGCAGGGTAATGCAGACAATAAAAAACCCCGTAAAAACGGGGCTTTAGGAGTTTCCCGGGATACTCCGGGAAGTGGAAATGGTGGACCGGAGGAGGATCGAACTCCCGACCTTCGCATTGCGAACGCGACG
>CAZQGA010000333.1:0-2470 GCA_964592735.1 uncultured Chromatiaceae bacterium
ACTACGTGTCCATGATGTGCAACGAGCATGGCTACGTGCTGGCGATCGAGAAGCTCCTGGGAGTAACGGCTCCGATACGTGCCCAGTACATCCGCACGATGTTCGACGAAATCACGCGGATCCTGAACCACCTTCTGTGGCTCGGTTGCCACGGGCTCGATATCGGCGCGATGACGGTCTTCCTCTACTGCTTCCGCGAACGCGAAGACCTCATGGATTGTTACGAGGCGGTATCCGGGACCCGGATGCATGCAACCTACTACCGGCCCGGCGGCGTTTACCGCGACCTGCCGGACAGCATGCCGAAATACCAGGAATCGAAATGGCATTCGGCCGCTGAAATCAGGCGGATGAACGAGACCCGCGAAGGCACGTTGCTCGACTTCATCGAGGCCTTCACGGAGCGCTTCCCCGGCTGCATTGATGACTACGAAAATCTGCTGACGGACAACCGCATCTGGAAGCAGCGCACCGTGAACATCGGTGTGGTCACGCCGGAGCGGGCCATGCAGCTTGGATTCACCGGGCCCATGCTGCGTGGTTCCGGCATTGCCTGGGACCTGCGCAAGAAGCAGCCTTACGGTGTGTATGCGGATCTCGACTTCGACATTCCGGTAGGCGTGAATGGCGACTGTTACGACCGCTACCTCGTCCGCATGGAGGAGTTTCGCCAGTCGAACCACATCATCCGCCAGTGCGTGAAGTGGCTGCGCGAGAATCCCGGCCCGGTCGTACTGGATGACTACAAGGTGGCGCCGCCGGCCCGCGAAAAGATGAAGGGCGACATGGAAGCGCTCATCCACCATTTCAAGCTTTTCTCGGAAGGCTATGCGGTGCCGGCCGGTGAGGCCTACGCGGCTGTGGAACATCCGAAGGGAGAGTTCGGGGTTTACCTGGTGAGCGATGGCGCCAACAAGCCGTTCCGGCTGAAGGTGCGGGCGCCGGGTTTCGCCCATCTCGCGGCGATGGATGAGATGGTGCGGGGCCATATGCTTCCTGACGTCGTGGCGGTGATCGGCACCCAGGACATCGTCTTCGGCGAGATAGACCGGTAAGGCCGCCACATGCAGTCAAGCGACAAGACAGCGCTCCTCTCCGCCCATGTGCGCGAGGAAATTGACCACTGGATAGCCAGGTTCCCGGCTGGCCGGCAGCGCTCGGCCGTGATTGGTGCCCTGCATGCTGTCCAGCACGCGAATGGTGGTTACCTCACCACGGAGCTGATGGAAGCCGTTGCCGCCTATCTCGATCTGCCGCCGGTGCAGGTTTTTGAAGTGGCATCCTTCTACTCGATGTTCGAGACGAAACCCGTGGGTCGGCACAGCGTCTCCGTCTGCACCAATATCTGCTGCATGCTCCGTGGGGGCGAGCAGTTGCTGGCCCATGTCGAGAAACGGCTCGGAATCGCCGTCGGGCAGAGCACAGCTGACGGCAGGATCTTCCTCAAGAAGGAGGAGGAGTGCCTGGCGGCCTGTACCGGTGCGCCCATGATCATGGTAGATCACAAGTACCACGAAAACGTCACGCCAGCGCGCGCAGACGAGATCCTGGACGCGCTGGAGTGAGCACCGTGGAATACCGGCAGAACCTCCTCTGTTTCGAGACTCTTGGCGCTGCCGTGCCCTGGAGCCTCGAAACCTATCGTGGTCTCGGTGGCTACTCGGCCTGGGAGCAGATCCTGGCAGGCAGGATGACCCGTGACCAGGTCATCGATACCGTCAAGGCTTCCGGTTTGCGCGGCCGCGGTGGCGCTGGCTTCCCGACCGGCGTGAAGTGGAGCTTCATGCCGAAGGACAAGCCGATGCAGAAGTACGTCGTCTGCAATTCGGACGAGAGCGAACCAGGCACCTGCCACGACCGTGACATCCTGCGTTACAACCCGCATGCGGTGATCGAGGGGATGGCCATCGGCGGCTTCGCCATGAATGCCACCGTCGGCTACAACTACATCCGCGGGGAGTTCCTCGATGAGCCGATTCCGCGGTTCGAGGCTGCCCTGAAAGAAGCGTACGCGGCTGGTTTACTTGGGCAGAACATCCGTGGCTCAGGCATTGATTTCGACCTGCATGCCTTCGTGGGTGCTGGTGCGTACATCTGCGGCGAGGAAACCGCGCTGCTCGAGTCGCTCGAGGGCAAGCAGGGGCGTCCGCGCTTCAAGCCGCCGTTCCCGGCCAACAAGGGCCTGTTCGGCATGCCGACGACGATCAACAACACGCAGAGCTACGCGTCAGTGCCGAAGATCCTGCGCGAAGGACCCCAGTGGTTCTCGGAGCTGGGCCCGAAGGACTCGGGTGGCACCATGATTTTCTCGGTTTCGGGCCATGTGAACCGGCCGGGCAACTATGAATTGCCGCTGGGTATCCCGTTCCGGGACCTGCTCGATATCGCGGGCGGCGTCCGCGACGGCCGTGCCCTGAAGGCGGTCATCCCGGGCGGGGTTTCCGTACCGGTGGTGCCCGGGGCCGTCATG
>CAZQGA010000334.1:0-2466 GCA_964592735.1 uncultured Chromatiaceae bacterium
GAGGCCGGTCAAACCGAACCGAATGCCCGGCACCTTATTGGGCACCTTATTGGATGTGCGCGATGATCCCGTCGAGTTCCTCGAGGCTGGTGTAGTTCACCACCAGCTTGCCGCGGCCCCGGGCGCCATGCTGGATTTCGACCCGGGCGCCCAGCTTGTCGGATAGCTCGTGCTCCAGGCGCTGGGTATCAGGGTCGCGGGGGCGGGCCTTCTCCCCGGACGACGCGCTGCCCCCACCGGCCTGCACCCGGCGCACCAGCGCTTCGGTATCGCGCACCGAAAGTCCCTTGCGGGCCACCAGGTTGGCAATTTCGGCCTGCATGCGCGGATCCGTGAGGGCGAGCAGCGCCCGCGCATGGCCCATCTCGATCCCGCCTGAGCGCAGCAGTGTCCGTGCCTGCTCACCGAGGTCGAGGAGCCGAAGCAGGTTGCTGACGGCTGCCCGGGAGCGGCCAATGGCATCCGCCGCATCCTGGTGGGTGAGCTGGAACTCGCTGATCAGGCGCTGCACGGCCTGGGCTTCCTCGAGGGGATTGAGGTTCTCCCGCTGGATGTTCTCGATGAGGGCCTGGGCGATCACCGCAGAATCGGGAATCTGGCGGACGACGGCCGGGATCGAGGTCAGCCCGGCGAGCTGGGCCGCACGCCAGCGGCGTTCGCCAGCGATGATCTCGTAACGCGTTTCGCCCGTGGCTGCCGGTGTGGGCAACGGACGCACGACGATGGGCTGCACCAGGCCCTGCGCCTTGATGGAGCGGGCGAGGTCGTCGAGCGCCTCGGGGTTCATGTCCTGCCGGGGCTGGTATTCACCCCGCTGCAGGAGCTCCACCGGGATCTGGCGCAGGCCCTCGCGCGACCCGGCCTGGACGGGCTTCACAGGGGTACTGGCATCACCGAGCAGGGCATCGAGGCCGCGTCCGAGTCCTGTTCTCTTGGCGCTCATGGATTTTTTGCCGATCAGCGGGTGGATGCGCGGCATTCTAGCCTGCGCTGATGCGGCTTGCGGCGGCCGGACCGGGAAAGGGCTGCGCTGGAGGGCCCACCTCCGGGCGGTTCAACGCCTGTCCTTTGCTCGCCGGAAAGGCAAGCAACGCAGCTGTCCTGGTGCCGGCTGGCTGGGGCCGCAGCGAAGCTGGCCGCACCGCGCAATCTCCCTCCTGCCGCCCTCAACCCTCGCCAGTACCCTCGCGGTGGACGATCTCCGCGGCGAGCTGCACATAAGCCTGGGCGCCGCGCGAGGTCTTGTCGTGGTGGATGGCGGAAAGGCCGAAGCTTGGCGCCTCGGCGAGGCGCACGTTGCGCGGGATGATGGCGTCGTAAACCTTGTCCCGGAAATGCTTCAGCAACTGGCTGGAGACTTCCGCGGCCAGCCGGTTGCGTGGGTCGTACATGGTGCGCAGCAGGCCTTCGATGGCGAGCCGGGCGTTGACCGTGTTGCGCACCTGCTTGATGGTTTCCAGCAGCGAGGACAGGCCCTCGAGCGCGTAGTACTCGCACTGGATCGGGATCAGTACGCCGTCGGCGGCGGTGAGCGCGTTGAGGGTCAGCATGTTGATCGACGGCGGGCAGTCGATCAGCACGTAATCGTACAGGCCGCGGACCGGCTCGAGCGCCTTCTTCAGGCGCAGTTCACGGCCAATCTCCTGCAGCAGGCGCACCTCAGCGGCAGTGAGGTCGGCGTTGGCGGGCAGCAGGTCGAACTGGCCCTCCTGGACAGCGATGATGCTGTCCTGTGCGGCCGCTTCACCCAGCAGCACGTCGCACGCCGTGGCGGTGAGTTCGGCCTTGTTCACGCCGCAGCCGGTAGTGGCATTGCCCTGCGGGTCGAGGTCCACCAGCAGAACCCGCTTTTCCGCGCTGCCGAGGGCGGCTGCGAGGTTCACGGCGGTGGTGGTCTTGCCGACCCCGCCTTTCTGGTTGGTGATGGCGATGATGCGTCCCACGGTGACCTCAGCGCTCCAGCACGACGATGTGACGTTGGGCGTCGAGGCCCGGGACATGGACGCGGTCGACGGCCGTTGCCCGCCAGGGGGCGGGCAACGCGGCGATTTCCTCGTCGGGGCGGCGGCCCTTCATCGCCACCAGCCGCCCGCCAGGCGCCACGAGCCGCCCACAGCTGCGGGCGAAGTCGGCCAGGCTCGCGAAAGCCCGGCACACCACGGTGTCGAAGCCGGCATCCGCCGGGTAATCCTCCAGCCGCGACTGCACCAGGGTGACGTTGTCGAGGCCGAGTGTGCTCACCGCCTGGTGCAGGAAGCGCATCTTCTTGCCCACCGAATCCATCAGGGTCAAGCGGCGGGCGGGTTCCAGCAGGGCGAGCGGGATGCCGGGCAGGCCCGCCCCGGTGCCGGCGTCGAGGATGGCGCTGCCGGCGAGATACGGTCGCACGGTCACGGAGTCGAGGAGGTGCCGCACGGCCATGTCGTCCAGTCCGGTGATGCGGGTGAGGTTGTAGGCCCGGTTCCA
>CAZQGA010000335.1:0-2458 GCA_964592735.1 uncultured Chromatiaceae bacterium
GGCAAGGCGAGCGGCTACAAATGGCAAAGAAATCCATGGTTCTGCGCGAGGAGCACCGGCTCCGTACGGTTAAGCGCTTCAGCAAGAGGCGCCTTGAGCTCAAGGCCATCATCCAGAGTCCGTCAAGCAGTGATGACGAGCGGCAGGATGCCCTGGCGAAGCTCCAGGCTCTGCCACGTGATGCAAGCCCGACCCGTTTGCGCAACCGCTGTGCCATTACCGGACGCCCCAAGGGCTTCTTCCGGAAGTTCGGGCTCGCCCGCAACAAGCTGCGTGAGCAGGCGATGGCCGGCAACATCCCCGGTCTCACCAAGGCCAGCTGGTAAGGGAGCAGGAGCAAGCCATGAGCATGACTGATCCCATCGCCGACATGCTGACCCGGATCCGCAATGGCCAGGTGGCCCGGCTGCCGAGCGTCGCCATGCCGTCTTCGCACCGCAAGGAAGCGATTGCCACGGTGCTGCGCGACGAGGGCTACATCGCCAGCTTCGAGGTGACCGAGCAGGGCGGCAACAAGCGCGAGCTGGTCATCGAACTCAAGTACTTCAACGGCAAGCCCGTCATCGAGCACCTGCGGCGTGTCAGCCGCCCTGGGCTGCGTGCCTACCGGCGCAAGGACCAGCTGCCTTCGGTCATGGGCGGACTCGGTGTTGCCATCGTGTCGACGCCGGCAGGCGTCATGAGCGACCGCGTTGCCCGTGCGCAGGGCCATGGCGGCGAAGTCATCTGCATCGTGTCTTAAGGGCGTCGGGTCGCAAACCAGAGCCGTCAAACGGATCAATGCCATGTCTAGAGTCGGAAAAAATCCGGTAGAGCTGCCCAAGGGGGTCGAGGTGACCGCCGCCGGGAGTTCTGTCAAGGTCAAGGGGCCCAAGGGTGAACTGACCCTGGCGTTGAACCCGCAGGTCCAGGTCAGTGTCGCCGACGGCAAGGCTCGCGTAGAGACGGTATCGGCAGAGCGTACTGCCGGGGCGTTGTCCGGCACCACGCGTGCCGTGCTGGCCAACATGGTCGCCGGGGTGAGCAAGGGATTCGAGCGCAAGCTCGAGCTGGTCGGTGTGGGCTATCGTGCCCAGGCCCAGGGCAAGAAGCTCAACCTGACCCTGGGTTTTTCGCATCCGGTTGCGTATGCGGTGCCGGATGGCATCACCGTAGAAACGCCGAGCCAGACCGAGATCATCATCAAGGGCATCGACCGCCAGAAGGTCGGCCAGGTGGCAGCCGAGATCCGCCGGTACAGGTCTCCGGAGCCTTACAAGGGCAAGGGCGTGCGCTTTGCCGGTGAGCAGGTCGTGCTCAAGGAAGCAAAGAAGAAGTAGTGCGCGCGCTCCCCCGGGATTGAACGGAAGACATCATGAGAAAGATTGAGGCCAGAATGCGTCGCGCCCGCAAGGCGCGCGCCCAGATCCGCAGCCTGGCGATGGCACGCCTGTCGGTGCATCGCACGCCGCGGCATATCTACGCGCAGATCATCGGCCCGGACGGCGGTACGGTAGTGGCAGCAGCCTCCACCGTGCAGGAACCGGTTCGTGCGGGCCTGAAGGGCACCGGCAACATTGCCGCTGCCGCAGCTGTCGGCAAGGCCATCGCTGAGAAGGCCAAGGCTGCCGGCGTCAGCAAGGTGGCGTTCGACCGCTCCGGATTTCGCTTCCATGGCCGCGTCAAGGCGCTGGCCGATGCGGCCCGCGAGGCCGGCCTCGAGTTCTAGCAGGGTAATCCAGCATGGCAAGATTTCAGCAGGCACCGTCGTCCCCTTCTCCCGATGAGTTCATGGAAAAACTCGTTGCGGTGAACCGCGTTGCCAAAGTGGTCAAAGGTGGCCGCCAGTTCGGCTTTACCGCCCTCACCGTGGTCGGTGATGGCAAGGGCCAGGTTGCTTTCGGCTATGGCAAGGCACGTGAGGTGCCGAGTGCCATCCAGAAGGCGATGCAGGCAGCCCGCAAGAACATGTCCCGCGTGGATCTGCACAAGGACACGCTGCACAGCGCGTTGACCGGTTCCCACGGCGCGACCCGCGTCTACATGCAGCCGGCAGCCGACGGCACAGGCATCATCGCCGGCGGTGCCATGCGTGCGGTGCTGGAGTGTGCAGGCGTGCGCAACGTGCTGGCAAAGATCTACGGCTCACGCAACCCGATCAATGTGGTGCGGGCCACCATCAACGCGCTGCAGGACTCGCGCTCGCCCGAGATGATCGCGGCCAAGCGCGGCAAGTCCGTCAGCGAGATCCGGGGTTGAGGGCCATGACTGCCGCGAAAAAACTCAAGGTCACGCTGGTGAAGAGCCCGTTCGGCAGGGTTGCGGCCCATCGCGCCTGCGTGACGGGCCTTGGCCTGCGCAGGATCCGCCAGGCCGTGGTGCTGGCGGATACGCCCGAGAACCGGGGCATGATCAGCAGGGTGTCGTACCTCCTGCGGGTCGAGGAGGCCTGATGCGTCTGAATGACATGAAGCCGGGC
>CAZQGA010000336.1:0-2447 GCA_964592735.1 uncultured Chromatiaceae bacterium
GTCTCGATGGTGATGACGTCGGCGTCCATGGCGGCGATGGAGGCGATGATGTCGTTGAATTCCGAATAGCACATGTGGGTGTGGATCTGGGTCTCGTCGCGCACGCCGTTGGCGGCGATGCGAAAGCTCTCCACCGCCCAGTCGAGATACGCCTGCCACTGTGCGCGGCGCAGCGGCAGGCCTTCGCGCAGCGCGGCCTCGTCGATCTGGATCACGCCCACACCGGCCCTTTCCAGGTCCAGCACCTCCTCGCGGATGGCCAGGGCGAGCTGTCTGCAGGAGACGGAACGGGGCTGGTCGTCGCGCACGAAGGACCAGTTGAGGAGGGTCACCGGGCCAGTGAGCATGCCCTTCATTGGCTTGGCGGTCAGCGATTGCGCGTATCGAGTCCATTGCACGGTCATCGGCCGTGGGCGGCTGATGTCGCCGAACAGGATCGGCGGCTTCACGCAGCGCGAGCCGTAGGACTGCACCCAGCCGAACTGGCTGAAGGCGTAGCCGTCGAGCTGCTCGCCGAAGTATTCGACCATGTCGTTGCGCTCGGCTTCACCATGCACCAGCACGTCCAGGCCCAGGGTTTCCTGCTCGTGCACGGCGCGGGCGATCTCGGTCTGCATGGCCGCCTGGTACGCGGCGGTGTCGAGGCGGCCGGCCTTGAATTCGGCGCGCGCCTGACGGATTTCGGCGGTTTGCGGGAAGGAGCCGATGGTGGTGGTGGGAAACCTGGGCAACTTGAGCCACTCGCCCTGCTTGAGTGAACGCAGGGCATAAGGGCTCTTCCGCAGGCCCAGAGCGGGCCCGATCTTCGCCAGGGCGGCCTTGACCGCCGAGTTGTTGACCCGGGGCGAGCCGTGGCGTGCGGCGATGGCGGCCGCGTTGGCCGCCAGTTCGGCCTTGACGGCGTCGCGGCCCTGGTTGAGGGCGGTGGCCAGCACGCGCAGCTCAGCGAGCTTCTGTCGGGCGAAGGCCAGCCAGGACTTGATCTCACCGTCGAGCTTTTGCTCGTTGTCCAGATCCACCGGTACGTGCAGCAGCGAGCACGAGGGCGCCAGCCACAGACGCTCGCCAAGGCGTTCGGCCAGGGGCGCCAGCCAGTCGAGGGTGACGTTGAGGTCGGTCTTCCAGATGTTGCGGCCGTTGATGACGCCCAGGGACAGCACCTTGTCGGACGGCAGCCCGTCGATCATCGGCAGCACGTCGTCGCGGCCGTTGATGGCGTCGATGTGCAGACCGGCCACCGGCAGGCTGGCGGCCAGCTGCTGGTTGTCGAGCAACTGGCCGAAATAGGTGGCCAGCAGCAGCTTGACGCGGCTACCCTCGAGTTGCCGGTAGGCGGTCTCGAAGGCATGGCGCCAGTCGGCGTCAAGTTCGGTGACCAGGAGGGGTTCGTCGATCTGCACCCATTCGACGCCCTGGGCGGCCAGGGTTTCCAGCAATTCCGCATAAACGGGCAGCAGGCGCGGCAGCAAAGCGAGCTTGTTCGAGTCGTCCTTCGCCTTGCCGATGGCGAGATAGGTCACCGGGCCGACGATGACCGGCTTCGCCTTCACGGCCTGGCTCCGGGCTTCGGCCAGCTGTTCCAGCAGGCGCGAGGCGTCCAGTTTGAATGTGGTGTCGTGGGTGAATTCGGGGACGATGTAGTGGTAGTTGGTGTCGAACCACTTGGTCATTTCGCCGGCAGCGACCCCGCAGCCGCAGCAGGTCGCATGCTCGGCGTTTTGTGCCGTGCGGCCGCGGGCAACCCGGAAGGTGTTGTCCAGCACGTCGCCTGCGAAGCCTTGCACCCGCTGGGGCAGGTTGCCGAGGGTGAAGCTCATGTCCAGCACCTGGTCGTAGAAACTGAAATCGCCGACCGGTACCAGGTCCAAAGTGGCCTGGTCTGCCCAGTGGCGGCGGCGCAGTTCAGCGCCGAGGGCCTTGAGCTCGGCAAGCGAGGATGTGCCTTTCCAGTAAGACTCCAGTGCAAATTTCAGCTCGCGTCGGGCGCCGATACGGGGAAAGCCCAGGTTGTGGATCGTGATCATGTGTCGCCTCCGAATTAAGCATGAAGGGCGCATGGTAGGGAGCGCGTCACATGAAATAAAATGGTCTTTTCTCATAAATAGATGATTGTATTTCATTCATGATCGAGCGCATGCATCTGGCCATCGTCCAGGAAGTGGAGCGACAGGGCTCGCTGACCGCTGCTGCCGGCGTGCTGTGTCTGACCCAGTCGGCACTCAGCCACAGCATGCGCAAGCTGGAGCGGCAACTGGGCACCGACGTCTGGCTGCGTGAGGGCCGCAGTCTGCGACTCACCCAGGCCGGGCAATATCTGCTGGCCGTCGCCAACCGGGTGCTGCCGCAACTGGCACTGGCGGAAGAGCGCCTGCACCAGTTCGCGCGGGGTGAGCGGGGTACGCTGCGCATTGGCATGGAGTGCCACCCCTGCTACCAATGGCTGTTGA
>CAZQGA010000337.1:0-2441 GCA_964592735.1 uncultured Chromatiaceae bacterium
AGCAGATGCACGCCATTTCCGGCTTCGGGCTGGAAGTAGTAGAGTACGTGGACGATCCGGCCTGAGGCCGGCAAACCCGTTCTTTCAGGTCACCATGCGCACGATCGAAGGCCAGCTCAACGTCCGGGACGCGAGGTTCTGCATCCTTGCCGCCCGCTTCAATGACCGCATCATCGAGGATCTGCTGCGCGGTGCGCTCGATGCACTGAAGCGCCACGGGGTGCCCGAAACCGCCATCGACGTGGTGCGGGTGCCGGGTGCCTACGAGTTGCCCCTGGCAGCGAAGAAGCTGGCACGTACACGGCAGTACGATGGCCTGGTGGCGCTCGGTGCGGTGATCCGTGGTGCAACTCCCCATTTCGACTACGTCTGCGCCGAGTGTGCCGCGGGACTGAGCCGTGTCAGCCTGGAATTCGATCTGCCGATCGGCTTCGGTGTCCTCACCTGCGACACGGTGGACCAGGCCGTGGAGCGCTCCGGCGTCAAGCATGGCAACAAGGGCGCGGATGCTGCACTGGCCACCATCGAGATGGTGAGCCTGCTGCGGCAGATCGCCTCCTGACAGGAAAGGGGGAGTCCATGGCTCGTGGTCGCCGCGGCGCGCGCCGCCTTGCCTTGCAGGCACTGTACCAGCGTCAGCTCGCCGGCCACGATGTCGAAGGACTCGTGGCGCAGTTCAGTGCGAGCAAGGAGTTTCGCGGTATTGATGCGGCATATTTCAGCACCCTGCTGGAGGAGATCGTGCCGGCGGAGCCCGCTCTCGATGAGCTCATTGCTGCGGCTGCTGACCGGCCGCTGAGTCAGCTTGACCCGGTGGAGCGTGCGGTGCTCTGGATCGGCCTCATCGAGCTGCGTGCGCATCCCGACGTGCCAACGCGCGTGGTGATCGACGAGGGCGTGGAGCTTGCCAAGGAATTTGGCGCCCAGGACAGCTTTCGCTACGTCAATGCGGTGCTCGATACCCTGGCCCAGCGGCTGCGCGGCGGCACCGGCTGAAATACATGGTTGCCCGGCGCGCAGCCCTCGATGAGGCAACGGTGATCGGGCGTTATTTTGCGCGACCGCAGGCGGCGCGTGCCGACGTGCTCCTTGGCATCGGCGATGATGCAGCGGTGACGCGCCTGCAGCCAGGCCATGACCTGGTCACCGCCACCGATGCGCAGGTTGAAGGCGTGCACTATCCGCACGGCACGCCGCCACGCGCCATCGGCCATCGCTGCCTTGCTGTGAACCTGAGCGACCTGGCTGCCATGGGTGCCAGGCCGCTGTGGGCCTCGCTGGCGCTCGCGATGCCCGTCGCGTCCGCGGCATGGCTGCACGAATTCGCCAGGGGTTTTTTCAGCCTGGCTGATGCTTTTGACGTTGCGCTGATTGGCGGTGACACCGTGCGTGGGCCGCCGGGCATGTCGGTCACGGTGCAGGGCTGTGTGCGCCGTGGACAGGTCGCCACGCGCAGTGGCGCACGTCCTGGCGATGGCATCTGGGTGACCGGCCACCCGGGCGACGCGGTGGCTGGTCGCCTGCTGCTGGCGGCGCGGGGCGGCAGCCCGGCGCTGCGGCGGCGCTTCCTCTACCCACAGCCGCGGCTGCATGAGGGGCTGGCGCTGGCACGCATCGTCTCGGCGATGATGGATGTTTCCGATGGCTTGCATGACGATACGGGCAAGCTCATGCGTGCGAGCGGTTGCGGAGCCGATCTCGAGGTGGCGCAGTTGCCGCTGTCCCGGCAATTGCTGGCTGCCGTCGGCCAGCGGGCAGCACGGGAAATGGCACTCGGTGGCGGCGACGATTACGAGCTGCTGTTTACGGTCCCGGCGCGCCGGGAGGCGAAGCTCGTTCGCCTGATCCGCGGCTGGCCGGTGCCGGTGACCCGCATTGGCACCGTACGCCGTGAACCGGGTTTGCGCTGGCGCCTGGACGGCGCGGATTTCAGGTTCCGCGACCGCACCTTCCGGCATTTTCGCTGAGGGCCGCAGGATGCACTCCTCCGGTGGATCCCTGGTGCGCGAGGTTCTGCGCACGCCCCTGCACTGGCTGCCTTTCGGGCTTGGGGCGGGGCTGCTGCCCAGGGCGCCGGGCACCTGGGGCTCATTGCTGGCGGTGGCGTTGTACTGGGGGTTGCCGCCGCTAGGCCTTGCGCTGCACCTGGGGCTGGCGGCGGCCGGGTTCGTGCTGGGGTGCTGGCTCTGCGGGCTGAGCGCCCGGCGCCTGGGTGTGCACGACCATCCGGGCATCGTCCTCGACGAAGTGGTGGCGATGTGGGCCATGCTGCCCGTCGTGCCGCGCCAGGCGCTGTGGTCGGGCCTGGCTTTCCTCGCCTTCCGGGTGATGGATATCTGGAAGCCCTGGCCGATCCGCGAGGCTGATCACAGAATCGGCGGGGGCGTGGGAATTATGCTCGATGACGCGTTGGCGGCCGCATTTGCGGCCGCGGTTGTGTC
>CAZQGA010000338.1:0-2431 GCA_964592735.1 uncultured Chromatiaceae bacterium
CAAGCGATTCAGGAACCACCCTCATGCCACGGAATGAAACCACCACTCTGACCGTCCGCGTCAGCGGCGCACTGCGTGATTTCGTCGCGACTGCCGTGGGCGAGGCGGGCAGCTACGAGAATGTCAGCGAATACCTGCGCGGCCTGATTCGCACTGACATGGCGCGTGCCGAGGAGCAGGCCTTCCAGCGGCTCAAGACCGAGTTGACCCTGGCCTACGCGGCGCCGGACAGCGCCTACCAGCCGCTGACCGCCGCCGACATCATCCGCCGCAACCGTGACCCGGCCTGAACCGGTCATCCGGCTGCAACCGGCAGCCGTGCTGCGGCTCGAGGAAATCTACCGCTACACGCGCGACCGCTGGGGCCTGGCGTAGACCGAGCGCTACTTGAAGGGGCTGTTCGAGGCAGCCCGGGGCGTGCTCACACAGGCCACCCCGATGCCCGCCATCCCGGCGGAGTTTGGTATCGTCGATGGCTTCTTCTTTCGCTACCAGCGCCATTTGTTTACTGCCGGACGCTCGCGAATGGTGACATCGGCGTCGTGACGATCCTGCACGAGAAAATGCACCAGATCGGCCGCTTCTGCGAGGACTTCTTCGGCGGGTGAGGGCAAAGCATTCGGCTCCGCCATTCCCACGACGCTGTCATCGATAGTCTTCGACCTTGTCGCCCAGCACCTCCCGCTCGACATAGCGGCGGAAGGAAGCCGCATCGGTGAAGCAGCGGAAACCCGCTTCGCTGGCCAGGCTGATCAGGGTCGCTTCCTCGTTCAGGAGAACTGCAACCGGCTGCGTCAGCTCCGGCTGGATCCCAGCTAGCCAGACGAGGTCGAACACCGCCTTCTGTTCGCCGGTCTGCGGGTCGGCGAAATCCCAGGACAACTCACCGCGCTGCAGGCCCTGCGTTTCCAGCCAGGCATTGAGTTCCTCGAGCTGCGCCTCTTCGTCCTCGCTGGTGATGCCGCCGATCGTCGCGTCCGGTGTCGGTGCCGGTGCCGGGCTGCCGCTCAGCCAGCGATTATCGCCGTGCAGCAGTTCCTCCATGCGCCGATTGAGCTCGGCTGCCAGCAATTCCTTGCGCGCCTCGAGGAAGTCGCAGAAGTTCTCGATCTTCCACAGCTGCGGATCCATTGGAATCCACTGCGAGGCCAGCGCCCCGGGGTGGCTCGCCTCCACCTGCGGGAAATAGATCTCGGGCAGCGTCGCGCTGATGTTGAGGTTCGTGTCCTTGGTGAGAAAGCAGAAGTTCGCCAGCGCATTGACTTCCGGGCGACGGTAGCGGCGCTTGTAGAGCTGCGCCTTCGGAAAGATGTGGTGTACTTCCAGGCGACTCATCTTGCCGAGCAGGCTCGCTCGCAGCGGCAGGCCCGTGCCCCAGTCCCTCGCTTCGCCCATGCGGGTCAGCAGGTAGAGCACCGGATAGAAGCGGGCGCCCAGGCTCCAGCCCGTGAAATGCCCGGCTTCGGCGCGCAGGCCACCGTGCCACAGGCGCAATTGCTCAAGCAGCGGATCGAGTCCGCCGTCCGGGCCTTCCAGCGCCGCGAGGTCCTGGTCGATGAATGACTCCGTGGACCCGGAAAACCGTCCCCACATCGCTGCCTGCACATACCAGAAGAGCAGCTTGTCCCGCTCCTTGTCGTTGAGTCCGCCCAGGCCCCGGGCCTTGCGTTGATCGAGATAGCGCGCCATCACGGGCACCGCAAAGCGGCCAAAGAACACCTGGTCGTGGTCGAGCCCCAGCCGTCCGCTGATGGTATTGAGCAGGGTGTCGATGTGCCGGATCGCCCGCGCCAGTGCATCCTGCACCTCCTCGGCGCTTCGCTCGTGCAGATAGAGAAATTTGGCTTCACCCGTCAGCACCGTATTGACCGAGCGCAACAGCCAGTCGAGCGTGAAGTGGAAACCCGCCTGCTCCCAGGCCTTGAGCTTCGTCTTCATGACATCGCGTCCTTCGGCCCAGTCGGCACAGATTTTGGCGAGGGCCAGATCACCCTTGGACAGCTTGGTGCCTCCGCTGTTGACGCGGTTGAAGATATTCACCACCACGTCGAGCGACTTGTCCGCGCCGGTCACCTCCTCGATGTGCAGCTCGATCTCGGTAATGCCCAGCAGCCGACTGAGCCGTCCGACGTACTCGCCCACCCTGGCCGTATGCTCCGGCCCGGCGGAAAGCCGCGTGACGAACTCGCCGAGCCCCACCGTTCCCTTCTGCATCAGCTCGGTGACGTCGATCCACAGCGGATCGTCCTTCATCTTAACCGGCTGGTAAAACTCGAACACCTCGGTGTCCAAGTGGAAGCGCAGACCGCTGAACGCCTGCCGGTTGCCGTCGAAGAACTTCGGCGGCTTGCCACGCACTGCGCCGTAGAGCGTCGTCATGCGCTGCTGGCCGTCGAGAAGCAACTTGACCACGCCGGGGGCGAGTGCCCCG
>CAZQGA010000339.1:0-2427 GCA_964592735.1 uncultured Chromatiaceae bacterium
AGACTTCCGGCCATCAGGCTGTTTTCAAAAAACGCTTGACACCGGAACTTTTTTGCCCGCCTGACAGCGCCAGCTGCGACAATCCCGGGCCCATGCCCGCACTCCTCGCAAGCCGCGATCTGGATATCACCGTCGCAGGCCGGATCCTGGTTCGCGATCTGGCCCTGGCCCTGCAGCCTGGCGCCCTGGTTGCCATGCTCGGCCAGAATGGTGCTGGCAAGACCCTCACCCTGCACACGCTCGCCGGGCTGCGCCCGCCGGGTCGTGGCAGCGTGCAGCTCTGCGGCAAGGATCTGCGTCTGCTCGGTCACCGCGAACGCGCGCTGCGCCTCGGGCTGCTGTTGCAGGAGCAGGACGACCCGTTTCCGACCACAGTCATCGAAACCGCATTGATGGGCCGACACGCGCGGCTTGGCCTCTGGCAGTGGGAATCCGCCGCAGACTACGACCTGGCGCGCACCGCACTCGACACCATGGATCTCGCGGGCATGGAAGAGCGGTTGAGCGCAACGCTCTCCGGTGGCGAACGCCGTCGCCTGGGCGTTGCCACCCTGCTGGTGCAGGAACCCGGGGTCTGGCTCCTCGATGAACCCCTCAACCATCTCGATCCCCGTCACCAGTTCGCAGTGCTCGCAGCACTGCGCCAACTGGCCAGCGACGGCAAGGTTGTCGTCGCCAGCCTGCATGATCCTGTCGTGGCCGCACGGCATTTCGACAGTGCTCTTCTGCTTCATGGAGATGGTCGCTGGCAGTTCGGCCCGGTGGGCACCCTGCTCGATGCACACACCCTTGGCGATCTCTATGGCGTTGCCTTCGAAGCCTATGACGGCCCGGCGGGCCGGATCATGCTGCCTACGCCAGGGGTGACCGGCGCTGACTTCAGGCAACGGCGCCCGGCTTGACGCTCCGCGCTACGGCCGCTACCGTTGCCCCCGGTTCTGCAGGTGCCTGCCAGCGAGTCATCGCCGGCGGGTTAAACGGGAAGACGGTGCGCCGGTGATTCCGGCAAGGCCGTCGCTGCCCCCGCAACGGTAGGCGAAGGAAAGGGTGATCACACCCGCCACTGTGCAGTGATGCATGGGAAGGCGATCACCCCGGAGCGGTCAAAACACTCCCCTCGCGAGCCCGTATACCGGCCCGCAGTGTTTGTACCGCGTCAGGTCTCGGCGGGAGACAGCGTGACGGCTCGCAAGGCCATCGCCCACCCCTCATCCAGGCGGAATCCGGCGCGCATCGAGTTGACGGGCCCGGGGATGAGCCCAGTGAGGAAACCATGCGCACATGTCTTGCCTGGACAGGCCTGCTCCTGTCCGCCCCGGTCATGCTGACCCACGCTGCCGATGTCCCCGGCAGCAGGCCGGATGACACCATCATCGTCACCGCAACCGCCCTGCCCCAGCCGCTGGACCGGATCGGCAGCGCGGTCAGCGTCGTGACGCGGGAAGAAATCATCGAGCGCCAGGCCAGTACCAGCGCCGACCTTTTGCGTGGCCTGCCCGGCCTCGCGATCGCGCGCAGCGGTCCCGTCGGCGCACAGACGCAGCTGCGCATGCGCGGCGCCGAAGGCAACCAGGTGCTGGTACTCATCGATGGCATGGCAGCCAACGACCTCGCGGGTGCCGATGAGTTTGCCTTCGAGCACCTGAACACGTTCGACATCGAACGCATCGAAGTGGTGCGTGGCCCGCAGAGCGCCCTCTGGGGCAGCGACGCTCTCGCCGGCGTCATCAATGTCGTGACGCGTCGCCCGGCTGACGGCCTGCGCACCGGGGCTTTCCTCGAAGGCGGCTCGTTTGCGAGCTTCAACGGGGGCGCCTATACCGGTGGCCGTTTCGGCCGTGGCTTTGCCAGTGCCGCGTTTTCCCGTTTCGACACGCACGGCGTCAATGCCGCACGCAGTGGCAGTGAGGACGACGCCTACGACAACAGCACCGTCTCGCTCACCGGTGGTTTCGAGTTCTCCCCGGCACTGAATTTCGACGCCAGTTACCGCCACACCAGCGCAGGCAAGGACTACGACGGCGAATCGCTCTTCACCGGCCTGCCGGCCGATGACGCCAACGGCGACGGCCGCACCGACGTCTTCCACAGCGAGCTGCGCCAGGACTACCTGCGCCTTGGCGCCAGCTGGGATCCCTTCGCCGGGCGCTGGACACACCAGCTGCGCTACGGTCTCACTGACACGAGCACAGCCACCCGTGCGGAGAACCTGTTCTCGGCGGGAACCATCGACCACACCCGCCAGGAAGGCCACAAGTCCGCGCTCCGCTACCAGACTTCGATCCGCATGAGGGCCGATGCACACGGCAACCCGGCCGACGTGCTGACCCTGGCCGTGGACCACCAGCGTGAAGAATTCAGGCAGCGCGGGCCGGTCTCCAGCCATGACTTTGATGGCGATGGCGTGCCCGACCTGGTCTACGACCC
>CAZQGA010000340.1:0-2404 GCA_964592735.1 uncultured Chromatiaceae bacterium
GCCACCGCCGGCGCTGCCGGGGCCGCTCGCCGCCCAGCCGAGCACGCGGTTCTGGCCGTGACGCCAGTAGTTGTCCCAGCGGTCGTCGACGACGATGTAGCCGGTCTTGAAGTTGTCGGAGTTGATCAGGTATTTCGGCTGCACCTGGCCGGGCGTGTAGTCGATGCGCCCGGCGGCCTGGTTCCAGTCGTAGTACGCGAAGGCCTGGTTGATCGGCTCCATGCCGCTGTGGCAGCCCGAACAGGCATTGAGGTAGATGCGGCTGTCGCCGCCCGGTGAGCGCGACACGTCCTGCTGGATGCGGTCCACGGGCAGCGATGGATCCTTGAGTTCGCCCAGGTCCTTGCAGAGGTAATTGCGGATGGTGAAGTCCGTCATGGCGCGGTTGGTGCCGGCCATGAAGAAGGCTTCGGCAGACGCACGGGTGCTGATCACCCCGGCCACCGCTTCGGTGGGCAGGCTGGTGACGGCGGTCTGTGTGGTCTGGACCAGTCCGTCCTTGAGGTCCACGCCCTGGTCGTCCATCGCCTGGTAATGGGCATTGCTGGTCATCGAGTAGGGCGGCAGGCCAAGCGCGGGCTTGCCGACATAGAGGATGTTGGCCGAGAGCACCGTATTGAAAGGCACGTCATCGCGCACCATCCCGATGACGGTTGCGGTGTAGTCGTTCAGCGGCACAAACGCCGTCTGCGACTTGTTCGTCCATGGTGAGGCGAAATTTTTCAGGGTCACGTTGTAGAAGGCAGCCGAATCCATCGCGCGATAGGCGGCATCGATGGCGTTTCCGCCGGAAATGTCAGCGGCCATGGCGTCGAGCGTCGCCGCCGTCGGCGGTACACCGGCCAGCCGGTCGTGCATGCGCTTGGCTTGCTCACGCGCGCCGGCCAGTGCGCTGCCACTGGCGAGGCCGAGCAATGCAATCAGCGCGAGGCCGCGGCTTGCCTGCCGCAGCGGCCCGGCGCGGCGCCGATCCGTGACAGAGATCCCAGGGGAGGCCTGCAAAGGCCTCCGCGCATTACCGCGATGCATAAACGCCCGTCCGCACACAACAGCGCTCCTCGCGCCGGTGTGAAGTGTAGGCGCCGGGTGACAGGCCCCTTCTGTGATCGCCTTAACAGTCCGCGGATTTCGCCATGCATTACGTTAGCTCCGTTGCGTTGGCCAGCACCCCGGGAGTCCAGACTGTCCGTGGGCGTTGGACGAATGCGGGTGTGGTGTATGGCGTACCGGGTGCGGGGCGAGTGCGTGCGTGTTGCATTGATCAGGTTGGCCGGCGTGCTGGTGACGGGCGGGATGCTCGGCGCCTGTGGTGGCGGTGGCGGCAGCGTCAGCATCGGTGGCGGGCAGGGGCCCGATCCGGTCGTGCTCGACATCCCGATCGCCTATGTTGCGCGTCCCTTGCCTGTCAACGGCCAGGGCCAGCTCATGGCCGCCGATGCCCGCCGTCTGCGTACCTTCAATGTGGGCGCTGACCTCTGGGTACGCGAGCGCGCCGCACCCGGCTCCGCGGCACGCAACGTCACCGGTGCGGTCACGCGCGGTCAATACGACATCCGTGACCTCGAATCATCCTGGGACGGCGCGAAGCTGCTGTTCGCCATGCGTGGTCCCATCGTTCCGGGTGGTGATGAAGAGGACCAGCCCACATGGAACATCTGGGAGTACGAACTCGCCAGTGATTCACTCCACCGTGTGATTGCCTCCGACAGCACGGCTGAAGAGGGGCACGATGTCGCACCGCATTACCTGCCGGATGGTCGCATCGTGTTTTCCTCGACACGCCAGCGGGCAACCGGTGCCGTGCTGATCGACGAGGGCAAGCCCCAGTACGCCGGTCTCGACGAGGACCGGCGCGAACCGGCTTTCGTGCTGCATGTGATGGATGCCGATGGCAGCAACATCCATCAGGTGTCCTTCAACCAGAGCCATGACCTGGATCCCACCGTGCTGTCCTCGGGGCAGGTGGCGTTTACCCGCTGGGACAACGCCGGCGGCGTGAACAGCATGTCCCTCTACCGCATGAACCCGGACGGCACCGACCTGCAGCTGCTCTACGGCGCGAACAGCCATGACACCGGTACCAATGGCGCGACCGTGCAGTTCCTGCAGCCGCGTGAGCTGGCCGACGGGCGTCTGCTCGCCATCCTGAGGCCGTTCACCGCACTCAGCCAGGGCGGCAATCTGGTCGCCATCGACACGGCACGCTACGTGGACAACACCCAGCCGCTTGCTGCCGACATCGGCATCCTGACCGGCCCGGCGCAGGCGGCCGCGACCATCAACGATGCACTGACCGACGGCGGCATTTCCCCGCGCGGCAGCTACGCGGCTGCCTGGCCGCTCCATGACGGCACCGGCCGGCTGCTCGTCAGCTGGAGCCAGTGCCGCGTGCTCGAGGCGGCCC